>NZ_JASCON010000026.1:0-60898 GCF_029959585.1 Pseudomonas sp. PS02302 | reverse complement strand
GGGGCAAGAAGCTCTCGGTACGGACGGTGAAGGCCCCAGGCTTCGGCCCCAAAGGCATCCACCGCTTCGTGCTGCCCTTTACCGTGTTTCTCAAGCTCAAGGACATCGGCGGCAATGTGCTGCCGGCATACCAGGAGGAGTTCGTCGACATCCCGATGCAGGCGCAGCAGGACGCGGCCTATCGGCAGCTGGCCAGCAAACTGACCGCGGAGCTTCGCCAGGCCCTAGCACGGCGAGATACCACCCTACTCGGGGTAGTGCTCAACGTGCTGCTAGCCTGGCCGGACTGCTGTTTCCGGCCGGAGGTGGTGAAACACCCCCGGACCCGGGACACCCTGGCCAGGGTCGACGCGATCTTCGACGAAGATCAGGCCAGCCCCAAGGAGGAGGCGCTGATCGAGCTGTGCCGTCAGGAGAAGGCACTGGGCCGCAAGGTGCTGGCCTACACCGTCTACAGCGGCACCCGGGACACGACCAGTAGGCTCAAGCGGTTGCTCGAGCAAGCAGGTCTGAAGGTGGCGGTACTGCGTGCTTCGGTGGACACGGCCAGGCGCGAGGATTGGATCCTCGACCAGGTCGACCGCGGCGTCGACGTGCTGGTCACCAACCCGGAGCTGGTGAAGACCGGTCTGGATCTGCTGGACTTCCCGACCATCGTCTTCCTGCAGACGGGCTACAACGTCTACACCCTGCAGCAGGCAGCGCGCCGGTCGTGGCGGATCGGTCAGAAGCAAGCGGTACGGGTGCTATTCTTCGGCTACGCCGGCAGCTCGCAGATCACCTGCCTGCAGCTGATGGCCAAGAAGATCGCGGTGGCTCAGAGCACGTCGGGAGACGTTCCAGAGTCAGGGCTCGATGCGTTGAACCAGGATGGTGATTCGGTCGAGATGGCGTTGGCGAGGCAATTGGTCAACGGCTGACTACAGCCCCTCTTCAGAGGGGCTTTTTATTAACAACTCCTTGTCGTCTGCTGAGACTGCGACCACCATTTGGGGCATGAGGTAAAAGCAGGTGAGTTACACGGTCGGCGAGCGTGATCATGGCAACGTCTGCGGACTGACCAACTGGCGGCGCTACCACCGCCGTGCCCAGGTGCTGCACGTCGAGCCCGAGCGCGCCGTGTCAAGGCTAAGAAGAGATGTCGCGCTGACAGCTAAGTAAAAATGTCATTATGGCCTTACGGCCGAGCCTAACTCTTATCTGAGTGACATCAATAGTTGGTACCTAGCTCTGCCTTTCTGAGAGTTAGATAAGCGTGTCATGTGCGCAGACTAGTCCGGCGCGTGAAGGTCAGGATGAATGCCGTTCGACCTCCTTGGGAGGTACATGAAATCGTGCCACCATGCGCTTGCATCAGTGACCGGGCAATCGCTAACCCAAGCCCTGCGTTCCCATCACCTTCGCGGCGTGCAGGATCCACCCGATAGAACCGGTCGAAGATCTTCGCCAGGTGCTCCGGCGGAATTTCGGGGCCGGGGTTTTCTATCCGAAGCTCTACACGGCTGCCATAGTCCTGGATGTAGACCTCAATCGTCTCTCCAGAAGGGGTATAGCGCAGGGCATTGGACAGCAGATTCGACACGACACGGTCGATCATCACGCTATCCGCAAAGATCAAGGCGCTTCCCGATGCCTTGAGCTGGATACCCTTATCCTCAGCCAGAAGCTCGTAGTATCCGAACAGCTTGCCGATGACCCTACCCAAATCCAGCTCGACCGGTTCAGGTACGATCAGGCCGTTGTCGGACTTGGCCAGGAACAGCATGCCGTCGATGATTCCCGACAGGCGATTGAGCTCTTCCAGGTTGGAGGTCAGATTCTCCTCGTACACGTCCGAGTCCCGCTTTTGGGCCAGGATCACCTCGGTATGAGTCCGCAGGTTGCTGATCGGGGTTCGTAGCTCGTGTGCGATGTCGGCAGAAAAATTCGATAGACGTATGAACGAGTCGTCCAGGCGACCGAGCATGGAATTGAAGGCGGTGATGAGCTCGCGTAACTCATCGGGCACGGGCTCCAGAGGAATACGCTCCTTCAAGGAGCCTGCGGACATCGAGGCGGCTGTCTGGGTCACCTTGGCCACCGGCCGCAGCCCATTCTTGGCAACCAGCCAACCAAGTGCGGCACTCAGCACGGTGCTGGCTAGCAGAACGCCCCAGAACCAGCGCTCCAGCATGGCGAAGAAGTGCATATGCGTCGTGACGTCCAGTACCAACCACATGGTCAGCGGAGCAGTGGCCTCCGACGACGAGACTGGCGCCTTCAAGGCCCTGAACATGTGTCCGTCACTTTCCCACTCCCACACGCCATCGTGCTCGGTCGCCTGAGCCAGGGACGGCACCGATGACTGGGGAGGCTCTGCAAAAAAGAGGCTTCCGTCAGCCTGGAGGAATACCGCGCTGAGATCGGGATGTGCTCCCAGTAGCGTGTGCCAGCGAATCTTGAGCTGGTCCGAATTCGCGCCGGGCTCTTTAGCGATCTGGGTGATCGCTTCCAGCTTTTCTTCCAGAGCCTGGGCATCCAGAGCACGAAAATGGTGGCGGCTCAGCTCGTTGAAAGCGATGCCCACGATGATGAGGACAGCGACGACCGCGGCTACAAACATGAGGCTGAGGCGGAAGGTAAGTGAACCTGGCTTCATCCTTCGTCCTGCACGTCTAGCCTGTAGCCCATTCCACGGCAGGTGTGGAGAAGTTTCGCCTCGAAGTCATCGTCAATCTTGGCCCTTAACCGCCGAATCGCCACCTCGATGACATTCGTATCGCTATCGAAATTCATGTCCCATACTTGTGATGCGATAAGAGATTTTGACAGGACCTCGCCTCGCCGACGCATCAACAACTCCAGCAAGGCGAACTCTTTAGCGGTAAGGTCAATTCGCTTGCCGCCCCGCGTGGCGCGGCGCTTGAGTAGGTCAACCTGTAGATCTCCGATCTGCAGGTTCGTTTGAACCGGCGGGCTGGCGTTCCCGCGCCTTAATAGAGTTCGAACACGTGCCAGCAGCTCTGAAAAGGCAAAGGGCTTGATCAGGTAGTCATCGGCGCCCAGCTCTAATCCTTTGACTCGGTCATCCACGCCATCCCTTGCCGTCAGAAACAGCACCGGTACCGACTGACCTGCAGCACGCAGGCGTGTTACCACCCCCCAACCATCGAGGCCGGGCATCATCACGTCGAGAATCAGCAGGTCATAGGCTTCAGTCTGCATCTGATCGATGGCATCCGTTCCAGTGACCACTCGATCTACCGTGAAGCCAGCCTCTCGCAGGCCCTGCTGCAGATAGATTCCTGTCTTGGGTTCGTCTTCGGCTACCAGCAGTTTCATGCTTCACCCTCGGGGACACGATCTTGGCGAGACGGCACGACGGGGCCAGGCAAACTTACTTCCCCGCTTCCATCTCGGGAGACAGCGTACCAAGCCAAGCAATCAGTCCTAGCACCAAAATGGCGGAGCCTAGCTCCAGTGCCATGCTGTAACGGATAGACCGTGCCGCACGCGTGTAATCGCCTTGGTGGACTGCTTGCTCCAATGCCGGGCTCAAGAGAAAGCGGTTGGCCGAAGCCAGCCCGATCATCACGACGAAAAGGCCCAGTTTGACCAGCAGCAGCAGGCCATAGGTGCTTTGTGCCAGACCCGTGATTTGGGGTCCGACGATGAGCAGATAGTTCATCACACCCGTGAAGACGATCAGCACCACGATCACCGCACCGGCTCGCTCAAAGCCGGTAAGCGTGCGCGAGAGGATCTGGACTGATGCCTGCGTTTCCGATTTGCTGGGCCGCAGCAATAGGGCAAAAGCCACCAGCGCGCCGAACCAGCCACCACTGGCCCACAGGTGGAGAATGTCTGCGCTGAAGTGCCAGAAGCGGCGCAAGCCTTCGTCCATAGCGCCGTGCCCAGTCCACGCCAGCGTGGCCAGCGCCACGCCTGCCAGCAGCGAAACCACGAGCAGGCTCGCTAATGGCCAACGAGGATTGAAGGCAATGGCCACAGCAGCGGCCACGAGGGCGGCCATACGGATAAGCCAGGCGGTGCCAAGCTCCGTCTCGGCGATCATCATCTCAACATGCGGTATGGCCTCGCCCCATTCCTCAACCCCGCTCATAGCCTTGGCCATTTGCACCATGGACACGACCGAGAGCAAGAGGCCCGTCGCCGCGCTTGTAGCCAGCAGAGGCAAGAACGGCAATACCATGCCCGAGCGGCGCTCAGGGCCACGCAAACTATAAAGGCCGAAGAGCGCCAGCCCGAACAGCATCATCAAATCGGCATACAACGCGAAGCGAAGTCCGATGCTGAACGGATCTTCCATACTTACTTGACCTTGAATGTCACGCTACCGGTGATGGGGTGGGTATCTGATGACACTGCCCGCCAATCAACCTTGTAGGTGCCGGCCGTCAACGGCGAGGCAGGTGCGATGACCATGGTCTTCGGATCACTGCCACCCGAAACAGCCGCCTTGACCGCCATCGGCGGATGCTCCATACCAGGCATCGCCGTCATGACCAGTTTCGCGCCGGAAAACTGAGTGACCAGGTTTTCAGAAAAGTGCAGCTCGATCTTTGCCGGGGCGGCGCCTTCAGCTCCTTCGGCAGGCGTCGAAGACACCAGCTTGGGATGGGCTTGAGCCAGGACGCTAAACAGCATTCCAGCGGCAAAGAGCGTTATGAAAGGTGCACGATTGAACATGCGAACTCCTACAGCCCAAGGGGCGTTCGTGGGGAATGAGATTTGGTGTCTGGTTAGAACCACATACGTACACCCAGGACCAGTCGGGCTTCGCTGCGGTCTTCCCCTTCCTCCCGGGCAAAATCGGCAGTGTTGCCATAGGAGCGGTTCCAGCTGACACCAATGTACGGGGCGAACTCTCGGTAGATTTCGTACCGCAAACGCACTCCGACTTCCGTCTCGGACAAGCCAGAGCCGATTCCGCGTTTTGGGTCGTTCTGCCCGTAAAAATTGGCTTCGGCGGTGGGCTGCAAGATCAGGCGATTGGTCAGCAGGATGTCGTAGTCGCCCTCCAGCCTCAACGCCGTTTGGCCACCCTCTCCGAGGAAAGCAGTCGCTTCGGCCTCGAAGTTGTATAAGGCCAGGCCTTGGAGGCCAAACGCGGCCCACGTCTGTGACGGTCCTGGTTTGAAGTCCTGCCGTACGCCACCAACCACGTCCCACCACGGGCCGATGGAGTGGCCCCACAACGCTTGTAGCTCGGCGGATTCGGTTTTGCCGTTGGAGCGCTCCCCCTCGGAGCGAATCCACAGCCGGTCAATATCCCCCCCTACCCAACCATTGACGTCCCAATTCAGCACACTGCCGTTATCAGCGTTCTGCCACTCAAGCTGATCGAACAACAGGAAGTAGTTGAGGGCATCGTCATGGACCGTATGACCTTTACCACTTTGATAGACGGCCGCCCGGTTGGCATCCGTAATGGGCGGAATAGGTGTGCGGCTTTGCGTGGGGGCTGCTGGCTTGCTGGGCGCCATGGTGGTCATTCCAGAGTCCATACCCTGCATCTGGCTGTGGTCCATGCCCTGCATCTTGGAGTGATCCATACCCTGCATCTGGCTGTGGTCCATGCCCTGCATCTTGGAGTGATCCATCCCCTGCATTTGGCTGTGGTCCATGTCAGAACTGACCGCTTCAGCAGCAAAGGCATAAACCGGTGCGATGGTGAAGCTGGTAACTGCAAGCAGCGAACAAACGTGGAGTCGATTCAACACGGTCACTGGCTTCACTCCTCTACCCGGACTTCGCGGAACATACCCATCTCCATGTGGTACAGCAGATGGCAGTGGTAGGCCCATCGCCCCAGGGCGTCGGCGGTGACGCGATAGCTGCGCTTGGATCCGGGTGGCATGTCGATGGTGTGCTTGCGAACCAGGAAGTTGCCTTCCTCGTCCTCCAGGTCGCTCCACATGCCGTGCAGGTGAATTGGGTGCGTCATCATCGTGTCGTTCACCAGCACGATCCTCACACGCTCCCCGTATTTGAGAACCAGAGGGTGAGCTTCGGAGAACTTGATCCCATCGAAGGACCAGGCAAACTTCTCCATGTGTCCTGTCAGATGTAGCTCGATGGTACGGCTTGGCTCGCGGCCATCAGGGTCTTCGAAAGTGCTTTTGAGGTCGGCGTAGGTGAGTACCTTGCGTCCGTTGTTACGCAGGCCCAGGCCGGGGTCATTCAATTTGGCGGTAGGCGTCATCGCCTGCATGTCGACCAGCGGGTTGTTCTTCTCACTCGCAGGATGACTTTGCATCGTCATGCCGCCCATTCCAGACATCGAACCATGGTCCATCCCCGCCATAGCGCTGTGGTCCATGCCCTGTACGGAGGACATCTTGCTGTGGTCCATGGCTGGCATGGGGCTGCCTCCCATGCTGCTCATGGTCTGCATATCATCACCGGCCGCCGAATTCGTACCCTTCATGCTGCCGTGGTCCATGCCGCCATGGTCCATACCGCCCATACCCATGTCGTCCATCGTGACCAAGGGGCGAGGATCAAGCGGAGGGACTGGAGCCACCAAGCCATCCCGCACGGCAAGGGTGCCGCGGGCATAGCCGGTACGATCCATTGACTGGGCGAAGACCGTGTAAGCCTCGCCTGTAGGCTCGACGATGACATCGTAGGTTTCGGCCACGGCGATACGAAGCTCGTCGACCTCAACCGGGTTCACGTAAAGACCATCAGACGCTACTACGGTCATTTTCAGGCCTGGGATACGGATGTCGAAGTACGTCATGGCGGAGCCATTGATGAATCGAAGCCGTAGCTTCTCACCAGGACGGAACAGGCCTGTCCAATTCATGTTCGGAGCCTGGCCATTGAGCAGGTAGGTGTAGGTTGCGCCGCTTACATCCGCAAGGTCCGTGGGATTCATCTTCATCTCAGCCCACATCTTGCGATCCGCCAGCGTCGCGGCCCAGCCCTTGTCAGCGACGTCGTTGACGAAGTCGCCAACGGTGCGCTTGTGGAAGTTGTAGTAGTCGGACTGTTTTTTCAGCGTGCGCATCAGCGAAGCCGGATCTTCATCCGTCCAGTCCGTCAGCATCACCACATGCTCACGATCGTATTTGAAAGGCTCGGGCTCCTTCGCCTCGATGACAAGGGGGCCGTAGACCCCTACCTGTTCTTGGAAGCCTGAGTGGCTGTGATACCAGTAGGTCCCGTTCTGTTGGAGCTTGAATTGATAAACGTACATCCCGCCCGGCTCAATGCCTGCGAAACTCAGGCCCGGCACCCCGTCCATGTTTGGCGGAAGGATGATGCCGTGCCAGTGAATCGAGGTGGCCGCATCAAGCTTGTTGCGCACGCGAAGCGTCACCGTGTCGCCCTCCTTCCATCGCAAAAGGGGCCCTGGCAATCCGCCGTTGATCACCATCGCTGTGCGACGCTTGCCGGTAATGTTCACTGGCATCTCGCCAATCGACAGGTCGAACTCCGTGCCCGTCAGAGTGCTGAGCGCCGTTGAGCCAGCTGCTGCCCAACTGGGAGAACGCCACAAGCCCAGTCCCCCCAGCATGCCTGCAGCCGCGAGGCCTTTGACGAAGGTACGTCGAGAGGTTCTTGATTCCATACGAGCAGGCCCTGGTAGGGAGGACGGCAGTGGCGCCGTGCACAGGAGTTAGAAGATTAGGCGGAAAGATGTCATAGCGCTTTGTAGGGCGCGATTACATTTCTGTAAGCATTAGGTGGCCGCTCCACTAGCAGCAAACCTTGCCGCCCTCATCCTTTTTTTCTTTAGACATCCCGGCTAGCCTCGGCTCGGCTTTTTCGCTTTGCGCTGCTTGTTGGGCGTCCATCATGCGAGTGAAGACGCGATCGGCGCCCCCTTCAGCAAAAGCAGACGAGGAAAGGGTGAAAGCAAGAGCGAGGAACACAGCTTTAGAAAGGTTCATGACGAAGCACCTCAGGCAAACACAGCGGCACATGCCGCGGACCACAAGGTAGCGCTGGAAAGCTTTCAGTAGACTGAGCCGAGGATTACAAAGTAGTCAGCTTTCGACCCGGAACCCTCGTATTCCAATGCCCTGTGCATACCTGTTGAGCGTATCGAGTGACCGAAATACCCTTACTACTTCGCGTCTAGAGCGGAGAGGAAAATGTCGGCTCTCTTTGCTGTAACGCACCTGCAATTGCCACCCATGGCCGTCGGGACCTGGAATTGCGCGCACGTCGTATGCGGCCCCGGCCGCTACAAGCGCACTGAGCCCTTCAGCGCTGATTGACTGACGCATGACGGCTACGCTTCGGAGGCCGGCTTTTATCGAGGGCAGCCACGATATCCTCCGGCATGAAATCTTTCGCCTTCTTCTTCGGCGGCTCTTGGCGCTGCGCTTTGGTTGGCTTTGGATTGCGAGGTACCGCTTGGGACCGACGGCTATCGCGCTGCTCTTGCATCCGCTGCGCGACCTGCAAGACGTGGCCCAGCCGCTTGTTTTCCACGATGGTGCCTTGGCTGACCTCAGGCAACTGATCCAACGTCTCGTAGGAAAAGAGAATCCCTGCTGAACGGACCTCAATCCGGCCGTCAGGGTAGTGATAGATCTCTGCGTATCGGCCTGCTAAAGCTCGTGCTTGTAGCGTGTCGTGCAGGACATAGAGACGTCTGTCGTACTGCAGCGTGAGGCTTTTCGATACCCGCCGCGGTTCCCGCCATGTGAAGGTTAGAGACAGGTCCTAGTCGTCGCGTACTGGCCGGTGTTACGGCCAAATAGTAATGTCGTGATCCAGCCAGATAGAAATGTCCCGATCACGTATGGCAGCTAGCCTAGCGGCTTTGCAGCCGATGCGGAGCGATCAGGATGTCAGCCTACGAGCGGATCACGATGAGCCTACGCGAAGTCGATCGCCTCAAGGTCATCCAGGCGGTGACCGAGGGTTTCCTTACGCCCACACGCGCCGCCCAGCGCCTGCAGCTGAGTACCCGGCAGGTTCACCGCCTGGTGCAGCGTTACCGGGACGCCGGCGTTTCGGGCCTGACCTCACGTAAGCGCGGCCAGCCCAGCAATCATCAGCTGCGGCCTGGCCTTGAGCAGCGTGCCGCCGCTCTAATCCGGCAGCACTACCAGGATTTCGGTCCCACGCTTGCGGCCGAAAAGCTCGTTGAATGTCACGGCTTACGCCTGGCCAAGGAAACCGTCCGGCGCATCATGATGGATGCCGGGTTATGGACGCCGCGTCGGCAGCGACCGCCCAAGGTGTACCAGCCACGCAATCGCCGGGCCTGCCTGGGCGAGCTGATCCAGATCGATGGCAGCGATCATCGATGGTACGAGGACCGAGCACCGGCATGCACCCTTCTGGTCTACATCGACGACGCCACCAGTCGCCTGATGCACCTAGCCTTCACCCGCAGCGAATCGACCTTCAGCTACTTCCAGGCTACCCGGGCCTACTTGGAGCACCACGGTAAGCCCTTGGCGCTCTACAGCGACAAGGCCAGTGTGTTTCGAGTCAACAGCAAAGATGCTCAGGGTGGCAATGGCCACACGCAGTTCGCCAGGGCCATGTTCGAGCTGAACATCGATACCTTCTGCGCCAACTCCAGCCAGGCTAAGGGCCGCGTGGAGCGAGCCCATCTCACCTTGCAGGATCGCCTGGTCAAAGAATTGCGACTACGAAACATCAGCACCGTCGACGCCGCTAACGCTTATCTGCCGCTTTTCATGGCCGATTACAATCGCCGCTTCGGTAAAATTGCCCGCTCGGATTTCGATGCGCACCGGCCTGTCAAGGCTAAATAGAAATGTCGCTCTGGTGACTAAGTAGAAATGTCTGTCTCACCGGCGCAGTAATCTTGTTGTGGACCGCTGACGAAAGTGCGCAGGCGCAAACGTCCACTGTGCAGGTCACGGTTGCAACGTTCAACGCGCTGGGTGGTGGTAGGTGGTGTTCGATTCGGGCTGCTCAACTTGCTACAAGGGGATGATGAGTGCCTGAAAGCAATCAAAACATTCGCCTC
The DNA here is from genome assembly GCF_029959585.1 of Pseudomonas sp. PS02302. Classification (NCBI taxonomy): domain Bacteria; kingdom Pseudomonadati; phylum Pseudomonadota; class Gammaproteobacteria; order Pseudomonadales; family Pseudomonadaceae; genus Pseudomonas; species Pseudomonas sp. PS02302. The sequence goes on along the minus strand of NZ_JASCON010000026.1, from coordinate 50,931 downwards.
ACCTACCTCCGCGTTAGGAGTTGAGCTGGACCGCAGCTTTTTCTAATGCTTTAGATTCTGGCTCGAGTTTTCCTTCTTCCTTCTGTCGCGCGCGGGGTGGGTGAGTAGGAAGTTGGAGCGCGGGCAAAAGGGGGGCAGGTGGTGCCTGTGAAGCTGGTTTTTTCTAGGGCAGTATATTTTTAGGTGTGCAGAAAGCGCCACAGGGCGCTTTCTGTCCGAGCCTCAGATGCGCGGCATCAATCGTCTACGGCCAAACAGACGCGTAGCCTCAGTTGGTCGCTTTGACGTTGGATGCTTTATCCGGCTGACGCCCTTCCTGCGCCAGCGTTTCATGCATCTCTCGATGCTGCTGGAGCGCCGCCTGGCTATCGCGGAAATCTTCGTTGTGCGAGATCGAGCGCTCGCTGCCATCTGCGGCATAGCTGAGGCCCGCAACGGCGAGGGTGGCGGCAAACAGGGCAGTTTTAAGGAACGTCATGGTGTTTCTCCTTCTAGAGTGCAGCGTGGGTATAAGAGCCACTCTAGAGGGGCGCGGCTAACGCCAGGATGAGCCGCCCATTACAATCCTGTCATCCTGCCGGGGGCTGTTCGCGACGGCGCAGGACGCTGTGGTAGAGCGCAGGCAAGACCAGCAGTGTCAGGGCAGTGGAGGACAGGATGCCGCCGATCACCACGGTCGCTAGCGGGCGCTGTACCTCCGCCCCGGTGCCTGTCGCCAGGGCCATGGGAATGAAGCCCAACGAGGCCACCAGCGCCGTCATCAGCACCGGCCGCAGGCGGACCAGCGCGCCCTCGCGCACGGCGATATCCAGCGGCTTGCCCTCCTCCAGCAGGCCACGGATGAAGGAGACCATCACCAAGCCATTGAGCACCGCGACGCCTGACAGTGCGATGAAGCCCACACCGGCCGAGATCGACAAGGGAATGTCCCGCAACCACAACGCCAATACCCCGCCTGTCAAGGCGAAGGGAATGCCGGTAAAGACCACGAGGCCGTCGCGCAGATTGCCGAACATCATGAACAGCAGCACGAACACCAGCAGCAAGGCCACCGGCACCACGAGTTGCAGGCGGGCGGCGGCGGCCTGTAGCTGCTCGAATTGGCCGCCCCAACTGGTCCAGTAGCCTACGGGAATTCGCACCTGGTCCGTGATGGCGGCAGTGGCATCCGTCACGAAGCTACCCAGGTCCCGATCGCGCACATTGGCACTGACGATCACCAGACGCTTACCGTCTTCACGGCTGACCTGATTCGGCCCCAGCACCGTTTCCAGGCGCGCCACATCGGCCAGGGGAATGAACTCGACGCGCCCTTCCACCGCCGGCAATGGAATGGGCAAGCGCGCCAGCACCGCCGGATCGCTACGCAGGGCTTCCGGGAGGCGGATCATCAGATCGAAGCGGCGATCGCCCTCGAAAAGCGTGCCGGCCTTGCGTCCGCCGAGCGCAGTTGCGACCACATCCTGGATGTCACCGACATTGAGGCCGTAGCGCGCGGCTCGCTCACGATCGATCTGCACGCTCAGCAGCGGCAACCCACCGGTCTGCTCTACCTTCACCTCGGCAGCGCCGGTGACCTTCTGCAACACCCTGGCGATGTCCGCAGCGGTCTTGTTCAGCACCGCCATGTCGTCGCCGAAGACCTTGACCGCCACATCGCTGCGCACGCCGGAAATCAACTCGTTGAATCTCAGCTGGATCGGTTGCGACAGCTCGTAATTGCTACCGGGTACACGCGCAGCCGCTGCTTCCAGCTCGGCCATCAGCTGCTCGCGGGACTTGCCTGGATCAGGCCACTGCGCCTTCGGCTTGAGCATCACGTAGCTATCAGAGATGTTCGGTGGCATCGGATCCGCGGCGATCTCGGCGGTGCCGGTACGCGCGAATACCCGCTCCACCTCGGGTACCTGATCCAGGATGGAGCGCTCCAGGCGCTGCTGCATGTCCACCGATTGCCCCAGGCCGGTACCCGGCACCCTGAGCGCCTGCAGCGCGAAATCACCTTCGCTCAAGCTGGGCACGAATTCACTGCCCAGGCGCAGGGCCAGCAACACCGTCAGCACCACGCTCAGGCCAGCGCCGGCGAACACCAGTGGCCGCCGACGCATGGCTGCATCCAGCGCGACGGCATACCCGCGCCGCGCCGCGCTCATCAGCCGATTGTCCTTCTCCTGCACCCGACCCGTGACGAACAGCGCCACGGCCGCCGGGACGAAAGTAATGGACAGCAACATGGCGCCCAACAGGGCGATCACCACGGTAAAGGCCATGGGATGGAACATCTTGCCTTCCACACCCGTCAGGGCGAACACCGGTAGATAGACCACCATGATGATCAGCTGCCCGAAGATGAGGGGTCTCCGCGCCTCGCGGGCGGCGGCGAACACTTCCTGGAAGCGCTCCCGGCGATCGAGCGCCCGACCGTGCCGTTCCTGGGCATGAGCCAGCCGGCGAATGGCATTCTCCACGATCACCACGGCGCCATCGACGATGATGCCGAAGTCGAGCGCACCCAGACTCATCAGGTTGGCGCTGACCCGATTCGCGGCCATGCCACTGAAGGTGAAGAGCATCGACAGCGGGATCACCAGCGCCGTGATCAACGCCGCGCGCAGATTGCCGAGGAAGACGAAGAGCACCGCGATGACCAGCAGCGCACCCTCTACAAGATTCTTGCGTACCGTAGCGATCGCCTTGTCCACCAGCGTGGTGCGGTCGTACACGGCGACCGCCTGCACGCCTTCCGGCAGGTTGCGGTTGATCTGCGCCAGGCGCTCGGCCACTGCCAGGGCCACCTCGCGGCTGTTCTCCCCCACCCGCATGAAGACGGTGCCAAGCACCGCCTCTTCGCCATTTTCGGTAGCTGCTCCGGAGCGTGACTCCTGCCCGACCCCGACCGTGGCCACATCCCGGATCCGTACCGGAGTACCGTCCACGGTAGCGAGCACGATGGTGGCGATATCCTCGACGGAGGCGAGCTGCCCCGGTACCCGAATCACCAGCTGCTCCCCGGCGCGCTCGATGAAACCGGCGCCGACATTGGCGTTGTTCCGCTCGAGCGCCATCGCCAATTGCTCTAGGGTGATGCGATAGCCTGCCAGCCGTTTGGGATCGGGCGCGATCTGATATTCCTTGGCATAGCCGCCAATGGTGTTGACTTCCGCCACCCCGGGCACGGTGCGCAACTGGGGTTTGACGATCCAGTCCTGGATCTCCCGCAGATCGGTGAGCGTATAGGCTTCGCCGTCAGCGCGGCGCGCCTGGGGCGCGGCCTTCACCGTCCAGAGGAAGATTTCCCCAAGCCCCGTGGACAGCGGACCCAGGTTGACCTCCACACCCTCTGGCAGGGCTTCGCGCGCACCCTGGAGGCGCTCGCTCACCTGCTGGCGAGCGAAGAACAGATCCGTCCCATCGGCGAAAATGACACTGATCTGGGCAAAGCCCGAACGCGACAACGAACGGGTCCGCTCCAGTCCCGGCAGGCCGGCCATGGCTGTTTCCAGCGGATAGGTGACCCGCTGCTCGACCTCCAGCGGCGAGGCGCCCGGTACTTCTGCATTGATCTGCACCTGGACGTTGGTGATGTCCGGCACCGCATCGATGGGCAGGTGGCGATAGCTGTAGATCCCGAGTGCAGCGATGCCGAGCGTGGCAAGCAGCACCAACCAGCGCTGCTCAATGGCGAAGCGAAGAATACGTTCGAACATGATGCGCCCTTAGTGGGAGTGCTCGGCCGAGCCCTTGCCCAGTTCCGACTTGAGAATGAAGCTACCGCGATCGGCCACCACCTGGCCGGCGCTCAAGCCCTGACGAATCTCTGTGCGCTCACTGTCCCGGACCCCGGTGACCACGGGTGTCGCCTGAAAGCCGTCTGCCGTCCGGACGAACACCACGGTGCGATCCTCCACGACATGCACGGCGCCATTGGGCACGCCAAGTACCTTGGCCCGTCGCTCGTCATCGAGCCGCACCGTAACGAACAGACCCGGGCGCCAGGCGCCCGCCGGATTGGCTAGGGTGACGCGCGCGGTCGCCGCCCGGGTCTGTTCGCCCAGCAGATTGCCAACATGCGCCACGGTGCCCTCGGTGCGGCTATCCAGCTCACCCGCGAGTACCTCCACCTTTCGGCCAACGGTGACTCGATCGAGGTCACGCGCAGGAACGGCGAACGTGGCCCAGACGCGGGACAGGTCGGTGAGCGTGAAGAGGTTGCTGGCTTCGTCCACCCGCTCACCCAGGACCAGGTGCTTCTCCACCACCACGCCGTCGAAGGGCGCGCGCAGCTGGTAGCGACTGCCGCCCTGAGCGGAGGCTGCTCCACCCAAGGCCTGTGCTTTTTGACGGGCGTTGCGTACAGCAATCTCGGCTTCCTGCAGTGTCTGCCGCGCCTGCAGTAGATCCTGCTCGGCGCTGATCCGCTCCTGCCAGAGGTTCTGCTCGCGGGCATACAGGGTGCGCGCCAGTTGCAGCCGCTGCTGCGCGGTCGCCAGCTCGCTGCGCACCTCGGAAAGCTGCTCGCTGGCAATGACTGCTAGCACCTGTCCCTTGCGCACCCGGTCTCCAAGATTCGCCTTCACCTCCTCGACGACGCCGGGCGTACGGGACACCACGTGAGCGGTACGATCTTCATCGAAGCGAATCTCGCCCGGAAGACTCAAAGAGGCGCCAACGCTCACCGGCGTGACCACCTGGGTTTCGATGCCGGCTGCTCGAATCTGCTCTGCGCTCAGCTCGACTTCGCCTTCGGCATGCGTCTCTTCGCCCTCGCCATGGGCGCCCTCGTTCGCGTCATGGCCGTCTTTGCCTTCGTCCAGAGCAGGGCGAGGCTGGGTCGCCTCAGCCTTGGCATCTGCCGATTTCATTAGGGGGGCAGCGGGTTCGGGGTGGTCGTGACCGGTGCCCGCCTGAATGGTACTGAATGGCAGCCCACCGCCAATTACTGCAATCAGCAGCGGCCGCAGCAGTCTCGGCCTGAATGAAGTCATGGTCATGCAAGAACTCCGCACCGGGTCTGATCCCGGGATCTGTAGCGTCATGGGGAGGTGAAGAGCGAGCCGTGGAGGCGTTCGAGGCGGGCCCAGGCATTGATCTGCGCACGTTGAGAGAGCAGGTACTGACCCCGAGCGGCAATGAGGGCGCGCTGGGCTTCCAGCACATCCAGCTGGGCAAAACGTCCCAGCGAGAAGCCGCGAGTTAGGTCATCGACCGTACGCTGGCCCGCCGGCAAAACCCGGTTGCGCAAGTCGTCGACGTCAGCTGATGCACTACGCCAGTCGCGCAGTGCCTGCAGGGTTTCGGCCTGGATCTGCAGCTCGGTCGCTCGCTGTAGATCCCGGGCCTGGTCAGCGCGACTGGACGCGGCGAGCAGGTTGCCCTGGTTGCGATCGAAGAGCGGTAGCGGGAGCGAGAAGCCCACCAGATTGACCCGCTCCCCCTCGAGCTCGTCGTATTGGCTGCCCAGGCTCACCCGCACGTCCGGATAGCGCTGGCTGCGCTGCAGATCGACGTCGGCATCCCCGGCGGCTACCTGCCGCCGCGCCTTGAGCATCGCCGGTGTCTGGCGGATCGCCTGCAGCAGTAGGGCTTCGCCGGGAGGTGCGGGCAGACGATCCAGGTCACCGACCGGCTCACCGAGCTCGGTCACGGAGACACCCAATTGGCGGGCAAGACTCACCCGCGCGTTGTCACGCTGCTGCAGTGCGCGTCTCAGCTCCAGCCGCTGGGTGACCTGTTCTACCTCCGCGCGGGTACCCGATACCGGTGAAATCTTGCCCGCTCGAATTTGCGCCCCTGAGCTGTCCAGGCTGCGCTGGGCCAGTGCCTGCGATTGCTCGGCGAGCCGCACCCCTTCAGCGGCCAGTAACAACTCGTAAAAACTCTGGATGACGTCCGCCCGGAGGGCATAGCGTCGCGCCTCGAGGTCCGCATTGACCACGCCAGCGTTGGCCTCGGCCACCGCCACCCGGGCGGCGCGCTTGCCACCCAGTTCAAAGGGCTGGGTGAGCGTGAGACTGCGCGTCTGACTGGCAGAGCGCGTGTCCTCGACCTCGAAGGCGAGTTCCGGGTTGGGCAGGAGGCCTGCCTGCTGCCGTGCACCTGCGGCCGCGGCGGTCTCCTGGCGGGCCGCCAGGTAGTCGGGATTGTCGCGCAGGGCCTGGGCCAGCGCCTGCTCCAGGGTCAGCGATGAGGCCTGGACCGGTCCGCCGGCGAGCAGCAGACCTAGCCCCAGCGCCAGACCCATCAGGCGCCATGGGGCGGGATATCGACATGGAAGGGATAACGGCACTGCAGCGACTCCTGTGCAGAAGGCGCGACGTTCGAAGAGATCGTCGCGTGATAGCGGAGCCGACTCTAGGGAGCGCCACCTATCGCTCCGGTGACGCCAACATTACAAAGCTGTAAGGAAGTTGCCGCCGTCCAGGTATACCGGCACGCTTGATCGCTTGACTCTCTAGCGGCTACAGGCTTCAGCCTCCGCAACATCCTCGACACGACTGATACAGACGATGCGCTTACTGATAGTGGAAGACGAAGCCCGCGCCGCGGATTATCTGCAGCAAGGCCTCACGGAGAATGGCTATGTGGTTGATCGCGCCGCGACCGGGATTGATGGTCTGCATCTGGCTGTGCAGCAGGATTACGACCTGATCCTGCTGGACATTAATCTGCCGACTATGGACGGTCTGGAGGTCCTGGAATTGCTGCGGCGACGCAAGCAGACCCGCGTGATGCTCCTAACGGGCCAGAGCCGAACCAGCGAGCGCGTCCGAGGACTGGACGCCGGCGCTGACGACTATCTGACCAAGCCGTTCGAGTTTCCGGAGTTGCTCGCCCGCATCCGCGCGTTGCTCAGACGCGGCGAAACGCGAGTGGTCAGTGATACCCTGCACCTGGCCGATCTTGAGCTTCATCCCTTTCGCCATCGTGCGTTTCGCGGGGACCAGCGCATCGACTTGACCAGCAAGGAATTCGCGCTACTTCACCTGCTCATGCAACGCCAGGGCGAAGTGCTCTCCCGCACCGAGATCATCTCGCGCGTTTGGGACATGAATTTCGACTGTGACACCAATGTGGTGGAAGTCGCCGTTCGACGCTTGCGGATGAAGGTCGATGAGCCCTTCGGGGAGGCGCTTATACATACAGTACGAGGCGTTGGCTACGTGATGGAGCGCCGTTCATGAGACCCATGAGCCTCGCCCTGCGCCTGGGGATGATCGTCACAGGCGTGGGCTTGCTGCTGGCTATCATCTTGGTCGTTATGGTGTACAGCGTTCTAGAGCGGGAGCTTGATAAGCGTGCTGTTGACCAGCTGCAAGCCAAATTAGGGCAGATCCAGCACAGCCTGGAAGAGCGTCCTGCAGATCCTACCAAAGCGCCTTGGCAGCACGTACTAGCTGACGCTCTGCTCGGCCACGATGAGCTGTCGGTCACCGTGCTTTCGGCGGAAGAGGACACACCCCTGTATGGGCTTGGCTCCCATGCCTATGCCGATGAGCTACGGCCGGGCCGTTGGCCAGACACCCAGACGTTGGCCTGGCATTCTGATGACGGCCACGATCTATTAACTATCCGGACTAGCCTGACCATCCCATCGCTGCCTCCACTACAGCTACTGCTCAGCCAGGACCGCAGCAGTGATAGATTTTTGTTGGATGCTTTCCTACGTGCAGCCTTGATAAGTCTGCCGATTCTGCTACTGCTGATTGGCGCCGCGGCGTGGTGGACGGGTTATCAGGGCCTTGCGCCGTTACGCCACTTCCGCCGTACTGCCCGTGCGATTACTACCCGGCAGCTGACATTGCGAGTGGATGACACCAATCTGCCTGCAGAAGTAGCTGATCTAGCCATCGCGCTGAACACGATGTTGGAGCGCCTCAATACGGGCGTGCAGCAACTAGACCGCTTTGCAGACGACGTTGCCCATGAATTGCGCGCCCCGCTCGGGATCCTCATAGGTCGAACGCAGATGGTACTTAGCCGGAAGCGTGACGAGGCCACGTATCAAAAGGCCTTGGAGGACTCCCTAGACGAACTGGACCGCTTGAGCCGTATTGTCGCGGACATGCTCCTCCTCGCGCGTCTGGACAGCCACGAACCGCTAACCTCACTGAGCCAAGTGGCCGTCGAGCAAGAGACACTTAAGGTCTGTAGCCTGTTTGAGGCTTATGCCGAAGCGCGCGAAATAGAGCTGGTAGTCAAAGGACAGCTTCAAGTCGAGGGCGACAAGTTGATGATCCAGCGTGCGCTATCGAACCTGCTATCAAACGCTATTCGCCACGCTTATCCAAGAACGGCTGTGATAGTAGAGCTTGCCGCGCAAGAGGAAGGTGGTGGATGGGCAGCTGTGATAAACCAAGGATCTCCCATAGATCCGGATGAGTTATCGAATGTCTTCAATCGCTTTTACCGGGCTGGCGATCAACCTACAGGCGGCAGTGGATTAGGGTTGGCGATCGTCCGCGCGATTATGATTTCTCACCGGGGCCTGGTGCATGCCGAATCTCATGAGGGAATGACGCGCTTCACGCTGACATTTCCTCCAGCAGTTACGCCCGTAACCAACTTTGATGAACAAGGCGAAGCGGAAGCGCTTTGTTCCCCCACCAATAGATAGGTGTGAGCACGATGCTGGTCGATATGGCAGCGTAGACATGTCAATAACTAACCCGGAGCTGTTATAGACAGGGCTGCATATGCAGGACTTCCCGACCAGCGTCTTTCTGCAGACGAACTACAACGTCTTCCAATGCAGCAAGCAGCGCGAGGATACTCGGGCAACCTGTTTATTCGTTTTTACGCATATACGAATGTACACATACCCCTGCCCATGAAGCTGCTTATCTCGCCCGAAACGATCGAGGTGCTGAAGCAGACCTTACGGCCTGCCCGAAGGCTGGGTAACCCAGTAACTGCAGTTGTGATTGGCGCGAGGATTTGCCGTGGGACACCTTTCAAACCCTCCCGGTCATCAACGAGGAATGCCAGCTTATTGGCGCAGCAACCTTAGCCCGTTGCCCACTACCAAGAGGCTGGCTCCCATATCGGCGAATACGGCCATCCACATGGTTGCTTGCCCAGTGAAGGTCAGCAGCAAAAAAGCGGCTTTTAGGCCAAGTGCAAGCACGATGTTTTGCAAGAGCACCTGAGCGGTGGCGCGAGAGAGCTTCACAAAGGTTGGAATCTTGCGCAGATCATCGTCCATGAGGGCCACGTCTGCTGTCTCGATGGCCGTGTCGGTGCCCGCAGCCCCCATCGCAAAGCCAATGTCGGCGCGTGCCAATGCCGGGGCATCGTTGATACCGTCTCCTACCATGCCGACCTTACTGGACTGGGCAAGCTGTTCGACTTCGCGCAGCTTGTCGGCCGGTAGCAGGTTACCTTGGGCGCGATCTATTCCGGCCTGAGCAGCAATCGCTTGGGCGGTATGTGGATTATCGCCCGTCAGGATCACGGTCTGGATACCCAGCGCATGCAGCTCGGCTATCGCATTGCGGCTGCTGTCCTTGATGGTGTCGGCGACAGCGAAGATCGCCAGTACATCGTCAGCCCCTACCAGCATCACCACGGTCTTGCCCTCGCTTTCGAGCGCCGTGATGCGCTGTTTCAGGTCCGAGGAGCACCCCCTCAATTCGTCGACCATTCGATGGTTGCCAAGATGATAGGTCTGTCCATCGATTACACCGCGTACGCCCTGGCCAGGCAGCGCGGCAAACTCCCCGACCTCTCGCAGCACCACACCGTCGCCAACGGCGGCTTTCGCGATGGCTTTGGATACCGGATGGTCAGAGCGGCTAGCGAGACTCGCTGCAATGCTGCGACTGCTATCGGTCAAGGCGCTGTTCAAGGAGATTGCGTCGGTCTGCTCGGGTTTGCCGTGGGTGAGCGTGCCGGTCTTGTCCAAGGCTAGCCACCGCAGCTTGCGACCATCCTCCAGATAAACGCCACCCTTGATGAGGATGCCTTGGCGTGCTGCAGCAGCCAGTCCGCTGACGATGGTGACCGGAGTGGAAATGACCAAGGCGCAGGGGCAGGCCACCACCAGCAGAATCAGGGCCCGATAGAGCCAATCCATCCAAGCTGCGCCCAGAAGCAGGGGAGGTAGTACCGCCACGGCAATTGCTAGCACGAAAACGGCAGGCGTATACCAGCGGGCGAATTGATCGACGAAGCGCTGGGTTGGAGCGCGGCTGCCTTGCGCCTCTTCCACCATTTGGATGATGCGTGCCAAGGTGGAGTTGCCGGCCACCGCCGTGACGCGATATTCGAAGGATCCAGACTCGTTGATAGTGCCGGCATAGACCGGATCGCCGGGGGCCTTTTCAACGGGAAGGCTTTCCCCAGTGATCGGCGCTTGGCTCACGGTGGAGCCGCCCTCTAGCAGCACACCATCGAGCGCGATGCGCTCGCCCGGCCGCACCCGCACCCGGCTACCGATAGCGACCTGCTTGGCCTCCACATCGAGCCAAGTACCGTCAGGCTGCTGCACCGTGGCTTGCTCGGGGGCTAGATCGAGTAGGTCCCGGATGGCATTGCGGGCACGATCCAGCGATTTGGCCTCAATGACCTCGGCGAGGGCGAATAACACCATCACCATCGCCGCTTCCGGCCAATGGCCGATCAACATGGCCCCGGTGACGGCAATCGACATTAGGGCGTTCATGTTGAGATTGCGGTTCTTAAGCGCTATCCAGCCCTTTTTGTAAGTGGACAACCCACCCAGGGAGATGGCAATCAACGCCAGTACCAGGACCGACCAATGATTGCCACCTAGATACCAGTACATGCCCTCAGCGGCTATTGCAGCAGCAAGAGAGAAGCCGAGCGGCAGCCACGGCGTCGAGTCGCTATAGGCCCTTGATGGTGGAGTGCGATAATTCTGGGTGTCCAGCTCCTGAGCTTCGAAGCCTAGCGACTGGATCGCATCGAGTACCTTGGCTAGCGCGCTGGCGGTATGACGCACAGTCAATGTGCGCTGCATCAGATTGAAGTCCAGATCAACTACACCAGGAAGAAGGGTGAGCTTTTTCCGAATCAGGGTCTCTTCGGTAGGGCAATCCATCTGGGCTATGCCAAGACGGGTAATCTGCGTGCTCGGGTCGTCTCCCTGACGCACCGCCTGCATACCGACCGCTGACAAGGCTTCTTCCAATGGGGTCAGCGAAGGCAGGTTGTGCCGTACGATCAGCGTGCGCTTCATCAGGTTGAATTCCAAGCCGACAACGCCGGACAAGCCCCCCAGCTTGCGCCGAATGAGCGCTTCCTCTGTGGGGCAGTCCATATTCTGAATAAGGTAGTGAGCTTCCCTAGCCTCGGCCAGGGCGCTGGCCGTCGGTTCGGGCGTAAGAAGAGGGCCTGACGCAGCCGAGCTGCAACCGCACCCCTTTGATCCGCAATCGCTCATGTCAGCCCCCACTTTCACCGTTGAATGGGGAGCATTACAATCCCTATAGTTACTATAGAGTCAAGCACTCAAGGCGGCCGAAGTGGACATGAGGATTGGGGAGCTAGCCCGGCTCACAGGATGCGAAGTTGTGACCATCCGCTACTTCGAGAAGGAAGGGCTGTTGTCGGAGCCAGCACGTAGCGCCGGGAATTACCGGTTGTACAGCAAGGCACACCTTGAGCAATTGCAGTTCGTTCTGCACTGCCGCACGCTGGACATGACGCATGCCGAGATTCGTGCCCTGCAGGGCCTGCGCGAAAACCCAAGGCAGGACTGTAGCGAGGTCAACGCGCTGCTGGATTCCCATCTCCAGCAGGTGGAGGCGCGGATCGTGGCATTACTGCAGCTAAAGCAGCACATGACTGCCTTACGTGAAAGGTGCGGTGGAGCGCGCCCCATCGAGTCCTGCGGTATTCTGCAAGGGCTAGCGGATTGTTCTTTCCATACCCAAGGGCCTATTAGGACTAGTGAGCCTTGAGCCCACATTGGATATATCCGAACTCTGCAGGGAGACACTGAGCAGCAGCATGAGCACCCATTTCAGCTTTCTACTCTGAAGCCCCGTATCCCAACGCTCTGTGCATACCTATTGAGCGCGTCGAGCGACCGAAACACTCTCACCAATTCGCGCCGGTAGCGGAGAGGAAAATGTCGGCTTTCTTTGCTGTAGCGTACCTGTAGCTGCCATCCATGCCCCTCAGGGCCTGGAGTAGCACGCACATCCCAAGCGGCCCCGGCTGCAACTAGGGCGGCCAGGCCCTCAGCGCTAATCGACTGACGCATGACGGTTGCGCTTTGGGACGCAACTGGTGATTGCTGGGCTGGCCGCGCGTTCTGGAGATCAGCCCTGATACGCCGGTGTCCCGGTAACGCTGCACAAGGCGGTGAACCTGCCGTGTACTCAGCTGCAGCCGCTGGGCAGCGCGGGTAGGCGTGATAAAACCCTCAGTCACCGCCTGGATGACCTTGAGACGATCGACATCGCGTAGGCTCATCGTGATCCGCTCGTGGGCTGACATCCTGATCGCTCCGCATCGCTAGCAAAGCCGGTAGGCTAGCGGCCACAGGTGATCGGGACATTTCTATTTGGCTGGATCGCGACATTACTATTTGGCCGTAACACGCCGACTTCCGATAAGTAGCCATTCTGGTAAATCGGCCCCGACACCTGGCCGGGGCCTGGTGGCCAGACCCTATGGGTGTGGCTACCAGATTGCCAGTGCCTGGCCCTACAGTGCCGCCTCCTGTGTCGCCCGGCACCGATTGACGGTGCTGGTCGAGCACTCCAATAGCCTGGCCGTCCCGCGCACTGACATACCTTTGGCCAGGCACTCGCGAATTCGCGCGTGCAGCTTCTCATCCCGCGGTCGCCCTTTGTAGACCCCCGCCTCTTTCGCCTTGCGGATTCCCTGGGCCGCCCTGGCCCTGCGGGTCTCATAGTCTTTCCGGGCTGTCGCTGCCAGGAAATCCAGCAGCATTTGCGAGAGCGCGCGCGTCATCCACTCTTGGTACCCATCGGCGCCGGCAGAGGCTGGCCGCAACAGAGCATGGGTCATCGGCAGGTCGAGCGACACCACGTGCAGGCCCGCTTGGGCGATCCGGTCCCGCAACTGGTCCCAGGTCGCGCGGTCGAGACGTGTCAGACGGTCCACCGCTTCCACCAGCAGCACGTCCCCAGGTTCGGCATCTGCCAGAAGGCGCAGCAGCTCGCGACGGTCCAGCAGAGTGCCCGAAGCGTTTTCGACATAGGTCGCGGCGATCCGCGTCCCGTGCTCGGCGGCGAAGGTGCGCAGGGCCTCCCGGGCGCGGGTGGCGTCTTGATCGTCAGTAGAGGCACGAAGGTAGGCGCGAACGAACATGGCGGGCTCCGGTGTAGTCGTTTGGCGTATCGAAATATACCCGTAGTCGTTTGGGTCTGTTTGACTACTTTTCGCCACGCCTTGGGCCAGGCCGATAGGTGTAGCGCGTGAGGTACACCCTATTCGATGCATTGGTTGGGATAGTAGGCTGTTCAGAAACTAATATTTCCTAGCTTTAACCTTCAACCTAGGCAGAAAGGCACTACACTTATCAATCCGAATTCAGACAGAAGAAACACTATGGGCAAAGCAAAAAAAGCAAAATTATCCAGACCAAAAAGGGATGACTTCACAGCCGCGACAATAAGGCTTCTCAAAGACATTTCCTCAAATATCTGTTCAAATCCAGAATGCAGAGTTCACACTCTAGGGTGCAAACAGCTAAACGATAGCCCTTTGAGCATCGGCGTTGCCGCACATATAACCGCAGCTGCAGAAGGAGGCCCACGGTACGACGCCAGCTTGACTTCAGCACAACGCAGGGACGCCAGCAATGGCATTTGGCTCTGTCAGAATCACGCCCGCCAGATAGATGTAGATCCAAACGCATTCTCGGTTGAACTCCTCCTACAGTGGAAGGCACAATCAGAAAGACGCTCTAGTCAAATGGTTGGGCAAAAGTCTTTCCTTGAGAGCGAAGTGAAAGACGAGATAAGAAAGGAAACAGGTCTTTTTTTAGAGCGATATATCCGCAGGGATGAGAGCCCAACCCAAACACCTCTTGCAACAGCAATATATGGGTACGAGCAAAGCCTGTCCAACTTAGACCCTAGATTCAATGTAAGAGTTTTTGCCACTAACAACGAGACCCGTCACGAAATTACAGCTGCTTGTGAAAATGCAACGGTAGAACTTCTCATCAAAAACATAGTGAACAACCCGGAATTTATTAATTCCGCAACTGCACTATTTGAGGAAGGCCGCGAACTAACAATAGAAAGCCCGAACTTCAACTTTAAGGGCTCAAAGCTTTTTGAGTCAATTATTGATAATTCAGCCCAGGGAAAGATAACAATTGGAGGCCATAAGAGGCGGATCCAGACCCATCTTATTGGTGTAGACGAGGAAGGGAAAGAATTTTTGATAGATTCATTTCAATCCTACTCGACCCATGGCAGCAAAAGGTTAATTGCGGAGGGAAGCGCCCTCGCAGGGCTTGTAAAAATCGAACTAAACCTCATTTTTGATACCGCATTTAGCAAGATAGACATACACTTCAGCGCAGCAGCCTGGACGGGCAAAGACTTACTTAAGATCCCATATTTTTCACGAATCCAAAAGATAGCGGACAGACTTCATCAAGGACATATACTTATAGATTACGATGTTGGAGATGACATAGCAAGATACGGTACAGACAGCAAGTCGATAGCTCAGGAATTCATCCACCAGCTCAACTCAATCATTAGGCTATTTGAGAAAGCTCGCTTGATAGCAAAGCAAATCAGCGAACCGATCATCATAAAGAATATAGATATAAACCCCGAGCTTGAAGAAAGACTCAATCAATACTCAGAGCTAATAACCGGCAGCACATCCAGCGAAAGGTCTCCAGGCCAAATTTGCGAAAGCGAGCTAGAAGCATGGGAAGATGGAGCTCTAAAAAATACTGGAATCCTAGAGGAAAACAATTCAATAATAAAAATAACAGAGATAGGAGGTGCTATTTTTGACCTGTTCGGCCAAAAAATTCAGGCTCCTCGCATTACCTCAACCATTAGCCACGTTGAGGCATCACCGTACTGCCTATTAGATGAGCAAAGTAAAATTAGAGTCAGCTTTACTAGCACAGAAAAATCAATAATAACCACGTCATTGGAAAACGAGAATTGGAAGAAGGTCAACTAGAGCAAAATCTAGATACTCCATACCTGATCAATATTGGTGGTGAAACCCTTACTCAGCAGCTCCCGCCTCATACTCCACCCCGGCGCTTCACGGATACGCGCAGCGCGCAAAGTGCCGCGGCCGTACTTGCGGTTCACCGCGTCGAGGGTGGCCATCAGTTGACCAGCGATAGCAGGCTGCTCCGGCGTGAAGAGATCACCAGTGATCTCGCCGCGCTGGCAGATTTCGGCCAGTAGGATTTCAGCCTTTGAATAGGCGTACCCCTCCCGGTAGATCCGGGCCAGGCCGAACTGGGCGTACTGAATCAGCACCCGAGTGTCATCAGTGGGATATGGCAGCTGTAGGGTCACACTGTTGGCATAGCGTGGCTGATCGGGATTGAACATGCCGGTCTGGATTCCCACACGGAGCACCTGGCACAGGGATTTCTGGGCTCTAAGCTTTTCTGCGGCGCGAGACGTGTAGCTGGCCACCGCCTCGGCTAGCGCTGAGAGGTTGTGCTGTCGGGTACCGAACATGCGGCTGCTGCAGATCATCTGCTTTGGGGGCTCGACCTCCTCAAGGTTGAGACAGCGCACGCCCCGAAGCTCCCGGGCAGTTTTCTCCAAGACAACACTGAATTGCTTGCGCAGGGACCAGGCATCGTACTGGGCGAGGTCCCAGGCCGTTTGGATCCCCATGGCCTCGAGCTTCACCTTCAGCCGGCGGCCAACGCCCCACACCTCGTCGACGGGCAGCTTGCGCAGCACCTTGTCACGTAGGTCTGGATCCCGGAGATCTACCACACCGCCAGTGCGATCGACCCAACGCTTGGCAGCATGGTTGGCGAGCTTGGCAAGGGTCTTTGTATTGGCTATCCCGACGCCGACCGGGATGCGTGTCCATTGAAATACCTTGTCCTTGATGGACCGACCGACATCGATCAGCGGCTCCGGTATACCCGTGAGGTCAGCGAAGCACTCATCGATGCTGTAGATCTCGTACGCCGGCACCAAGCTGCCGATCGTACGCATCACGCGGTCACTGACGTCACCATAGAGCGCGTAGTTGGAACTGAATGCCTGAACGCCATGCTGACGCGCAAACTCCCGCAGCTGGAACCACGGCGCCCCCATCTTGATCCCGAGCTGCTTGGCTTCGGCGCTACGCGCGATGACACACCCATCGTTGTTGCTGAGGACCACCACCGGCACGCCGTTCAGGTCAGGCCTGAACACTCGCTCGCAGCTGCAGTAGAAGCTGTTGCAATCGATGAGCGCATAAACCTGGTCAGGCATGACCGAGACGCCGCAGGCAATCGGTAGCGATGCCCCAAACCTCGAATTCGTCTTCCTCCCGCATAGGGATAGGTTTGTAGTGGCGATTGGCCGAGTGCAGCTCGTACTGGCCGTTGGCATTTCGCTGCAACGTCTTGATCAACGGCTCGCGGTTGAGCGCCGCGACCACAACATCACCGGGCACCGCTTCACGTGCCCGCGTGATGATCAGCAAGTCATTCGGGAAGATGCCGAGGCCCATCATGCTGTCCCCGGTAGCGCGGACGATGTAGGTGTGCGGAGCCTTGATGTTCAGCAGGTCATCAAGGGAGATGACCGATTCGAGATGGTCCTGCGCGGGGGATGGGAACCCGCAGGGGACACGGAAGAGGAAGACCGGTAGGGCCGTTTCAGACGGAGCCAGATTGGCAACAAATTCGATAGACATGGCAAGGCAAGCCTCCTTTCGTCAGACTGTGTATTTATACAGTTAGCAAATGGCCGGCTTCGCTGTCCATTGAGCATCGCTCGTCGCCGACGACCGGGGGTCACGTCACAGGGACCAGTGGCTACCCCTGGCATCAAAAGCGTGTGATTTGAAGCATGGCGTTTGGACGTCTAGCGTAACGGTTACATCGCTCAGGTCACTTGCGAGAGACAAGGCCGATGTAGCGGTAACCTTAGATCACATTAATTCATGGTTTTACCAACACAATATTTCTCAAGGACTATGGCATGAACTGCTATCTATGCAACGACCCATTAACACAACAAAATAATTCCGGCGAGCATATAATTCCGAACTCCATAGGTGGCATCAGAGAAGTCAAAGGCTTTATTTGCAGGGAGTGCAACGGAAAAGCCGGAGAGACTTGGGATTCGGATCTATCAAAGCAGTTTAATCAGCTGGCCTTATTTTTTCGCGTGGTGCGGGATCGAGGTGAAAACAAAGCAGAGGTGATTGAAACAACCTCAGGCGAAAAGCTGATCTACAACAAAGGCTCACTGAAATTTTATAGCCCTGAGCGAAACATCGAAGAAAAGGACGATGGCGTTCATATCAATATCAAGGCTAACGACATGAAACAAGCCCGGCAAATCCTGCAAGGCTTGAAACGCACGTATCCTTCATTAGACGTAGAAGAGCTATTATCCACAGCAAAACCAGAATCTATTTATCCCGAAGGGTACATGCACTTTAAACTCAGATTTGGAGGCGTGGAAGTAGGGAAATCTTTCGTAAAAACAGCTCTAGCCTTATTATCCGCGAACGGCATAAACCCAAGAATCTGCGAAAGGGCAAATGATTTCCTACTAACCAATGGAGAACCATGCTTCGGCTACTACTACCATCAAGACCCTCTGATCGATAGACCTGCCAATGTACCGATCCACTGCATCTGTGTAAAAGGCAACAAAACAAAAAGAACGATCCAAGCATACCTGGAGTACTTTGGGATATTACGGGTTGTCATGTCATTAAGTGCTGAATACGAGGGCGAGGATTTTGCCGTTTCTTATGCAATTGACCCTACCAAGGGAATCGAGTGCCCTATTGATTTTGATTTCAGCCTCGACGAAGTTGACATAAGAGGAGTCTACAACTATGAATTCATGGATCACCAAATGGTGCAAGACTGCTTCCACGCAGTCGTACCCAACGAACTTCAAAGACAAGAAGACCAGCACCTTACAGATGTTATAGAGTCCGCGAGCAAGGAAGTACAGGCCCGCTTTTCAGGCAAAGCCGACTTCAGTACTGATGAGTTCGTCGATGCGTATATGGAGAAACTCTTACCCTACATCGAGCATCAGGCAAGACGGAGAAACTTCTCAGATGATGAAACAGAATAGTGCGAGTTAATTACAAGCTGCCTTTAACGGTTGCCAGCCGCCATAGTGATTGGCAGGAGCCCTTCCGAACAGGCTCTAGCCAATGCACAATGGCGGCGTAATTTATCGATCCGACAGCTCATTGACTCCTTCTTGGTAAAGCAACTGGAATTGCTGCACCAGTTACTGAAATCCAGCCTGGTCAGACTCGTACTTTCTCTCTTCACCGTCCACATATGCTACGAAGACGAGACCACTTACACAGTCAAGAAGACCGACTTCATGCCAGCCCAGATAGTCGGCACGATACGGATTTTCTGTTCGGGTCCAAAAGTAAGATTTTGCATTCTCTCCGGACTGAGCAGGCACCACATACGACTGCTCACTGAATCCATCCTTCACGAACACCCGAAAGAACCTAGATTTTTCAGCCATTACAACTCCTTATAAGATGCTGAGGCCAGCATCTCGATATCGCCAACCTCATCGTAATATTCAGGCTCAGTATCCCCTGGATCTCGTCTGCCATACCGCCCGAAACCTAGATGTACAATCTGGGCTTTCCGGCTGCACAGGATTTTCTGTCCTGATAGCTTCCAAGCTCGGATCAGCTAGGTCCTATCAAGCAGCTCCAGCAGCTCCTGTGCAGAGTTACACTGAGGCGAGAGCAGAACCTGCCGCACCTTCTCATATGCGCGAGCGGCTTGCTCGTAGGGCAGGTGACTCTCGTCGTAGTGCCAGCCCGCTCCTGCCAGAGCTGCGCACTTCAACTGGCGTGCTGCACCCCATCCCTTCCAGCCTTCCCAACTGGGCTGTGATCTGATGACGCCTACGCCCCGTCCAAGCTTTTCCAAGAAGCCGGTGTTGGCTTTCGCTTCAGCCTCAGCTAGCTCTGCGATCGCGCGCTCCACGTGTATATAGCTCGGGAGAGGCCCTTCAATTCGGTACATTTCTGTGGCCGTGATCGGCCCGATGTCACGAAGCTCGTCTCTGAGTCGCATGGTTGAACATCCCGCATAAAGAAAGTGATGGCGTCTCGAATGGTAACCGGAGACGAATCAGATTCCGTCGAAGCTAGCGATCCTTGCCCGGAAGGGCTTCCACTCATTCTCCGGCGTACTAGGTAGGCAGATCGCCACGCTCACCTGCTGCCCAGCCTGTGGATCTGCCGGCTTTATCGCAACGTGACGATAAACGGTGAAATCGGGCCTATACATCGTCGAGCTCTGGCTCCGATGGTATTCCCAGATGCCGTACCCGTTCGAGGTACTTACCTGGCGCTCCAGATTGATCACGCCACCTTTTTCCAGCCGAATCACTAGCACCTTAGTAGCCCTCTCAGCCAAAGCACGCATCATAACCTGCCCGCCCTCAGCACCTGGTCAAAGGGCGACCTATAGGCTGCTGAACCCTAAAACCTAACCTCCTGAGACCTGGATAAGGTTTCCTACTGACCCCCTTCCGCGCTTCTGCGACCGTGCACGGCATCCTGTGCGAGGTCTCCTATGAAGCGCCCTTCCCTCTCTCAAACGCTTGCCGCTGTGGGCTTTGCTGCCTTGTCGGGTGCGTGCCTTTATCTCTACGTAGAGCTGTCTCACGTCAATCGTGACCTGAACGCGACGGCAGACCAGAACACGGTCCAAGCAATTACCCAGCGTCTGGACAAGATGCAGGACCAGATGGATGGCTTCGCCGGCGGCAAGCCTGTCCAAGACGCCGATTTCCGGGCAAGTCAGCAAGCGCTGTCTCAACGGATCGATACCGCCCAGGCCATGCTGGTGGAGATCCAGCGTGCCAATCAGACCGCGCTGCAGGGCATGGCCCAGGCCGGCGACCTGGTGGTGCTCGAGGCGAAGATCGAAGGCATGCAAAACGACCTTGGCGACTTGCGCAGAAAAGCAGTGGAGCCTGCCAAGGCACCGCCCCCGCTGATCGTTCCCAAGCAGCGCAGTGCTCCAGCAACCGCGCGCAAGCCCGAGCCACCCAAGCCGGTCGACACCCCTCCCCCCTTCACAGTGGTCGGCATCGAGTACCGCGGCGGCGAGCGTTTCCTCTCCGTCGCACCGCCCGGCAGCACCCAGCTCAGCGAGCTCTACCTGGTGCGCCCGGGCGACAACGTCGGCGGCACCCGCTGGCGGCTGGCCAATCTCGACGACCGCCAGGCGCAGTTCAGCGTCGACGGCGCGACCCGCTCCCTTCTCGTCAAGTAGCTGAGGCATCCCATGCGTCCCCTGTACTCCACCATTTCCGCTACCTTGATGCTCGCCTGCTTCTCAAGCCCGACGAACGTGTCTGCTGCGATGCCTTCGTACAAGGAGGTTGAAAGGTTCGAAAGGGAAAAGGGAACCGATGAGCGCAACAGCAACGTTCTTCAACCGAGGGAGATCCCCTCCACTGCGCATCAATCCTCGCTTCCACCTACGGATGAGGCCAGTGCGCGAGAATGGGGTCTCAGCAGCCAGGAATTCCGGCGCTACCGGACCCTGATGCAGGGCAGTCGTGGCGTCTACTCTCCCGGGCTAGATCCGCTCACCGCCCTGGGCATCGAGGCCCAGTCCGATGCGGAGCGGCGCCGCTACGCCGAGCTGCAGGTCCGCGCTGAGGCGCAGCGGGTACAGAAGGAGCTGGCCTACGACCAGGCCTACCGCGACGCCTGGAATCGCCTCTACCCGAACCTACAGCCGGTACAGGCCGGCGGCCAGGCAACGCCGCAAGCCAGCCCCGCAGTACGCGGCAACGGGCGACTCGCCGTGTTCGTAACGGACAGCTGCGCGGCCTGTACCGAGCGGGTCCAGGCCCTGCAGAGCGCTGGCCAGGCCTTCGATCTCTATTTGATTGGTAGCCAGAACGACGATGCCAAGATCCGCCGCTGGGCGGTGCTCGCCGGCATCGATCCGGCCAAGGTGCGGACCCGACAGATCACCCTTAACCACGACGCCGGGCGCTGGGTCCAGCTCGGCCTGGGCGGTGAACTGCCCGCGGCCGTACGCGAGGTGAATGGGCAATGGCTCAGGCAATGATCAAAGCGCTCGGCGCCGGTGTGATCCTGCAGGCCTTCGCGATCGGCGCCCAGGCTTCCGAGACACCGCCGCCCGCCTATCAGCTGGCCGCCTACCAGGCCGGCATCCCTTCCGAGGTGCTGTACTCGGTTGCTCTGCAGGAGAGCGGCACTCGCCTGCGCGGCCAGACGCCTGTACCGCACTGCTGGTCGCGCTCAATACCGCCGGCGCCAAACGCGTCGACGTCGGTATCGCCCAGGTCAACATGGGCTGGAACGGCCACCGCTTCGGCCGCGGCGTCTCGCCCTGTGAGGCGCTGAACCCCTACAAAAACCTGGAAGTCGCGGCCCGGATGCTCGCCGAGCTGCGCGCCCAGGGCGGCGACTGGATCAATGTCGCCGGCCGCTACCACCGCCCTGCCGGCGGGGCGCCTGCCGCCAAGTACCGCGAACTCTTCGCCAAACATCTGAGCCGGGTCACCGGCCTGAATCTCCTGGCCTCGAACCCATGAAGCAGATTCTCTCCCTCCTCACCCTCACCGTGACCCTTCCGCTGGCCGTCCAAGCCGCCAACCTCACCGTGGTCGAAGACCGTGGTGGCGTCTCCGCCCTGCCCTATTACCAAGGCCTCAATCCAGAGCCTGCGCAGACGCAGCACCAGGCACCGGTGCCACAGCCCACCCTGGCACAGGGTTTCCCGGTGCGATCGCAGCGGCTGACTCCCGGCACCGTCCAGGGGCGCGCGCTCAACGCACCCGGCCTGCAGCCCTTCTTCCTAGTCGGCGACGACGAGCTGTCTCGCCAATGGCTGGCCAGCCGCGGCGAAACCCTGCAGCGCCTCGGCGCCGTAGGCTTGGTCGTCAACGTTGCCAGCGCCGATCGCCTGGCGGTGATTCGCCGCTGGACCGGCGGCCTGGCCGTCAGCCCTGTCGTCGGCGATGACCTGGCCGCCCGCCTGGGCCTTACCCATTACCCCGTGCTCATCACCGCTACGGCACTCGAGCAATAGGAGCCCACATGCCCAGCCCCCAATCCATCTACCTGACCCTGGTGATCCGGATGCCCAATGGCCAGGCCGCCCGTGCGGCCCTGGCGGGGGATGTCGAGGTCCTGGTCGACCTCCATGGCGGCAAGGTCACTGGCCGGTCACTGGACGACAAACTGACGCTCTGCGAGCGCTTCGAGGCGGCGCTTTCACCTGGTGAAGCCGAGGCGATCCGCCAGGAGCACGCCGGTGGCCTGCCGCTGCCAGGCGCTGGCGAGGTGGGGCGCTGACCATGGCCCGAAATCATGCCTTGGATACGCTGTTGCGCCCTGCCGTTGAGCTCTACACGGTGCAGGTGTGCCTGGCCATGGCCTTCTTGTGCGTGTTCGCGCCCTGGGCCGTCGCGCTGACCCCGCTGTTCGGCCTAGTCACGGCCGTCGCCTTTCTTGGCTTCGGGATCTACCGCTTGCGCCAGGCGCTGCGCGTACTGCGCTACCGGCGCAACATCCGCCGCCTGTCGTTCTACAGCATGACCAGCAAGGAGATCCCGGTCAGCAATGAACGGCTGTTCGTGGGCAAGGGCTTTCGCTGGGAACAGAAACATACCCAGCGCCTGGTCGACACCTACCTGCCGCAGTACGCGCCCTATGTCGAGCCGTCGGAGTGGACCAACAAGGCGCGGCGCCTCGAGGCGCGCCTTGAGTTCGCCCCCTTCCCGCTCACCCTGCTGGCCAAGGCGACCGCCTGGGACAGGCCGTGGAATCCCGTCCGCCCTTTGCCCCCGGTGGGTGGCCTGCCGCGGCTGCACGGCATCGAGCCGGACGAGCACGATGTCAGCCTGCCGCTGGGCGAGCGGGTGGGTCACTCCATCGTCCTGGGCACCACCCGGGTGGGCAAGACGCGCCTGGCCGAGCTATTCATCACCCAGGACATCCGCCGCAAGCGGCGCGGCCAGCACGAGGTGGTGATCGTCTTCGACCCCAAGGGCGATGCCGACCTTCTCAAGCGCATGTACGTCGAGTGCGAACGCGCCGGCCGGGCCAACGAGTTCTACGTCTTCCACCTGGGCTGGCCAGACCAGTCCGCTCGCTACAACGCCGTGGGTCGGTTCGGCCGCATCTCGGAGGTGGCCACCCGCATCGCCGGCCAACTGTCCAGCGAAGGCAACTCAGCGGCGTTCAAGGAGTTCGCCTGGCGGTTCGTCAACATCATCGCCCGGGCCCTGGTCGCCCTTGGCCGGCGGCCGGACTACCTGCAGATCCAGCAGCACGTGATCAATATCGAAGGGCTGTTCCTGGAATACGCCCAGAAATACTTCGATGAGCACGATCCCAAGGCTTGGGAGAAGATCATCTTCATCGAGGGCAAGCTCAACGATAAGAACGTCCCCTTCAACATGAAGGGCCGACCATTACGGGTCATCGCTATCGACCAGTACCTGAACCAGACGCGAGTGCTGGATCCGGTCATGGATGGCCTGCGCAGCGCCGTGCGCTACGACAAGACCTACTTCGACAAGATTGTCGCCTCGCTGCTGCCGCTGCTGGAAAAGCTGACCACCGGCCGCATGGCCGAGCTGATCGCTCCGGACTACCACGACGTCAACGACCCCCGGCCGATCTTCGACTGGATGCAGGTGGTGCGCAAACGCGCCGTGGTCTACGTCGGCCTGGATGCCCTCTCTGACACCGAAGTCGCCGCGGCGGTCGGCAACTCCATGTTCTCCGACCTGGTCTCGGTCGCCGGCCACATCTACAAGTACGGCATCGATGATGGGTTGCCCGGGGAGGCCAGCAGCAAGGTGGCCATCAACCTGCACGCCGACGAATTCAACGAGCTGATCGGCGATGAGTTCATCCCCATGATCAACAAGGGTGGCGGCGCCGGCCTGCAGGTCACGGCCTACACCCAGACCCTGTCCGACATCGAGGCCAAGATCGGCAACCGTGCCAAGGCCGGGCAGATCATCGGCAACTTCAACAACCTCTTCATGCTTCGGGTGCGTGAGACGGCAACCGCCGAGCTACTGACCAACCAGTTGCCCAAGGTCCAGGTCTTCACCGCCACGCCGGCGAGTAGCGCCAGCGACGCCGTCAATGGCAAGACCGCCTTCACCTCTAACACCCATGACCAGCTCAGCGCCACCAGCGTACCCATGCTGGAGCCCGCTCATGTGGTAGGCCTGCCCAAAGGTCAGTGCTACGCACTGATCGAGGGCGGCAACCTGTGGAAGGTGCGGATGCCGTTGCCGGCGGTGGATCCGGACGAGGCGATGCCCAAGGACCTGCAGGAGCTAGCGGAGAAGATGCGCAAGGCCTACCAGGTGGGCCAGGCCACCGGCAGCGAGTGGTGGGAAGCTCCAGACCAGCGCCGGGTCGCAGACGACCTGCCCTTGGACCTGCAGGATGACTTCCGGCAGATGGCCCAAGGCGGATCCGAGGAAGGAGACGCTGCATGACCGCCGGTCCTGATCACGCCCGCCTCGTCAACCTGGGCGCCACCTGGCTGCGCCGGCAGGGCTTTCCCCTCGTTGCCACCGAGCTGCGCTGCTTCGGCTCGCGCGAACAGCCCGATGTGCTGGGCTTTCGCAGCAACTGCTCAACGCTGATCGAGGTGAAGACCTGCCGCGCCGACTTGCTGGCCGACCGGAACAAGCCTGAGCGCACGGCCGGCGGCCTAGGGCTCTATCGCTTCTACCTCTGTCCCGAAGGGCTGTTGCAGGCCGTTGACCTACCGCCGGGTTGGGGCTTACTGGTAGCCACCGGCCGCCAGGTAGCCGAGGTCGTGCGGCCCCGCGGCAACCTCTGGCCGCCGGCAGGGCGAGCCGGTGGCACTGAGTGGGAAGCCTTCCAGCATCAGCCGGATCTCGCCGCCGAGCGCCAGGCGCTCTTCTCCATCGCCCGGCGCGCCAGCGCCGCTCCTCGAGGACGCCGATAATGGCCGACGTCGCCCAGCGCGCTCAGCAACAGCAGGTCAAGGAGCAGACCTTTATCGGGTCGGTGCTCAGCTTCCCCTTTCACTTCATCGGCGTGATGTTCCTGTCCCTGGGCGGTGCCATCCTGGTTGATTGGCTTTGCCTCTACTTCTTCTGGCCGGAGGCTGGCTGGCACCACGCGAAAGGCATGCTTGATCACGAGCTGGGCTGGCTGTCCCAGGGATTTCTCTCCAGCGTCGTGGTTCAGGAGCCCGGGCAGACTGCGACCTGGCTGGTAGGGCTGCTCTACGACTGGCTCTTTGTGAAAACAGGACTGGTTCAGTGGCTGACCGGGATGCAGCAACTGGCGGCAGCCGGCCCGCGGAGCGAGCTCGATGTGCGCTACTTGGCCGCGCAGAGTGTCACGACGGTGCAGACCTATGGCCTCTCGGCTCTCTTCACCGTGTTGGTGTTCTGCGTGCGCCTGGTGATCCTGATCCTGGCGGTACCGCTCTTCGTGATGGCCGCCCTGGTCGGCTTCATCGACGGGCTGGTGCGGCGGGACATCCGCAAATTCAGCGCGGGCCGCGAGTCGAGCTACTTCTACCACAAGGCCCGCAGCACCATGCTTCCGCTGGCCCTGCTGCCCTGGTCGCTGTACCTCGCCTTGCCGATCAGCGTGAGCCCACTCCTGGTGCTGCTGCCGTGTGCAGCGCTGCTGGCCCTGTCGGTGAACCTTACGACCGCGTCCTTCAAGAAATACCTGTAGCCGCCGGCGTGCTCCGTGGCCGCGACCTGGCCACAAGGAGCGCCCTCACGCCAATCAAAATGCAGGGGTGGTATTGAATCCCTGTCTCAGCCGATCTGGAGTTACCCCATGCAGTGGACCCCCGAGCAAGCCCCCGCTATCGCGTCGAATGCACGCAAGCTGCTGATCCAGGCCTTTGCTGGTACCGGCAAGACCACCACCCTGGTGGGTTACGCCAGCGCCCATGCGGACGTCAAGATGCTCTACCTCTGCTACAACAAGTCGGTCGAGATGGCGGCCAAGAATCGCTTCCCGCGCAACGTCACCTGCAAGACCGCCCACGGCCTCGCCTATGCCGTCTATGGTATCCAGTACCAGCACAAGCAGGCCGGAAACCTGCGCATCACTGAGGTCGCCCGGGTCCTGGATACCCAAGATTGGGAGCTGGCCCGGGACGTGGTCAACACGCTCAACACCTTCATGGCCAGTGCCGACATGGCCCTGGACGGTCGCCATTTCGCCCGCTACGACGGCCGCGGCCTGACGCCGCTGCAGGAGCGGCGCATCACCCAGGTGGTGGGGATGGCCATCAGCGTCTGGAAGCGCATGATCGACCTGCAGGACGCCGGCGTGCAGATCACCCACGACGGCTATCTCAAGCTGTACCAGATGAGCCGCCCAGACCTGTCCAACCGCTTCGGCACCCTCCTCCTCGATGAGGGCCAGGACGTGAACCCAGTGATCGCCGACCTGGTGCAGCGGCAGCGCACCATCCAGGTCATGGTCGGCGATCGTCACCAGCAGCTCTACCGCTTCCGCGGAGCCCAGGACGCCCTGAGTGCGGCCTGGATGGCCGATGCCGAGATGCACTACCTGACCAAGTCATTTCGCTTCGGCCCGGCCGTGGCCCACGTGGCCAACGTCATCCTGTCGTTCAAGGGCGAGACGGTTAAGCTGCAGGGGCTTGGCCAGCGCACGCTGGTGAAGCGCTCGCTGCCCGAGGACCTCGCCCACCGAACCTGGCTGCATCGCACCGTAAGCGGCGTGATCGAGAACGCCCTGCGCCTGGAGAAACAGGGTGGCCAGCGCATGTTCTGGATTGGCGGGATCGACAGCTACTCGCTGCGCGAGCTCGAGGACCTGTTCCAGTTCAGCCGAGGTCGCAATGACCTGGTGCAGCAGAAGAAGCTCTTGCGCGACTACCGTGACTTCGAGCAGTACCAGGAGATTGCCAAAGCCACCCAGGATCCAGAGATGCAGCGCTCGGTGCGAATCATTGAGGCCTACTTCGACCTGCCCAAGCGCATCGAGCAGCTACGACGCTGTGCGGTGGCCAGCGAGCTGGTCGCCACCGTGACCCTGACTACCGCGCACAAGGCCAAGGGGCTGGAGTGGGACTTCGTAGGTCTCTACGACGATTTCAGCGCGGATCCATTGGCACCGGAGATTGACCGGGCCAGTCGTGACGATGAGCTTAACTTGCTATACGTCTCGGTGACCCGGGCCATGCGGATCCTGGCAGTGAACTCGTTGGTGGTTGACATCATGCAGCGGTACAAAGACTTAAACGGCAGCGCGTTTCACGCTTAGGGCACTATGCTTTCATTGTTGCGACAAGATCGAAACGCCCGACTTGCAGTTAGCCAAAATCATCCTCAAGCCTCCAAAAACTCGGCCGATATAGATTTTTTACTATCACATCTGGAGATGAAATGAAGGGAATCCTTGCTTTACAAGCTGCTACCTTGACCGCCGCACTAATACTAACGGGCTGCAAGCAAGACATAGACTACAGGCAAGTCGAAAACATAAACGGACTTATCTACAAGATTAAAACAAATGAGCCCTTCAACGGAGCCATTACCAATCAGCCAACGACGACCTTTGCGGCCCTACCTGGATCATGCGTCGTACCCATATCTAATGGACTGCTGGACGGAAATATCACCTGTAAAGATTCAGAAAATCGAAAAATCCTTGATTTTTCGATGAAGGAAGGTAAGAAAGATGGGACCGAAACTTACTACCTAGTCGAAACCGGAATCTCCTACAAGGAAATAAACTGGAAGAACGGTATGAGGGACGGCTCAGTGTCGCTACGTGACACGGACAACGGCCGCCTAGTCGTCCAGCAGCACTACGTGCAAGATAGGCTTGCTGGTGAAGAAAAGGTTTGGGATAAAAAAGGAGATTTGGTAGCAGATCTGATCTGGCGGAATGGCGAAAAATTCTCGGGCTACGATAAGCGGAATGCTCGCGAAGAGAACTATGAAGATGGCCAACTGAACGGACGACAGGTCAGATATGGCTGGAATAATAATAAGAATGCGTACTATATCTCCTCAGAAGAATTCTATAACCACGGCGTCAAGGTCGGCCGCTGGAGTCAGCACGACGAAAAAGGTAGAGAAACAAAAGTATCCAACTTCGAAAATGGCGTTCTTACTTCTGAAAATGAGACGCGCTGGGAAAATGACCGAATATCGTACCGTGCGAAAACCGTTCAAACAAATCCCAATGCCACAGCAGAAAATTACCACAAGACACTTAAAAGAGAAGAGCAAGTCTCAGCCTTTTCTAATCAAAATAGAACATTAGCTTTTAGCGAACTCATGAGTGACGTCCTTGACTTCGATCAAAGCTGCGTAGACAAGAAGGTCAAATCCGTACAAGATTCGGACGGCGAAGATGCCCTTGTGACATCCGACATGCTATCCGAGTTTGAAAACGAATGTCGGAAAAAAGGTTAGCACTGCAATCTATTTAATGGATCGCCTGAGAAGCATCTTGCGTTTAATATAGCCAAAAGCATTAGGCGCTCGTGCTGGAAGCTTTCTGACTTTTTGATATTCGATCTCCTACCGCGCCCGCTATACGGCGGCGCGGTTTCTGCTTGTGCTTCAAGTATTCAGATCTGCACTGCTCGAACAGGTCGGCTGCCGCCTTGAGCAACTGCTTGCCTTGCGGTGCGCTAACACAGCCGAGATCGAGCAAGGCAAGAATGTAGCCCTCAAGCTGACCATAGAACCGAGCCAGATGTCCTAGCCCCATAATGGCCATGGCACGAGTCAAGTCTAGCCACCGTTGTTTGGCTTCCTCGGGGAGAAACGCAATGTCGGTCATACGACCTCCCTTAATTTTTCTGATGACAGCATAGTTCAGCGTTTCGTTCGACCCACTGACCGTAACCTCATAAGACGTAGATACGGTTTCAGCTGTTGATAGCAGGTAGAAGGCCGCAACGATGGAGGTTCCATCGAACTGGAGCCTTCCATGTCCCCTGTCCGCTTCGAGTACCACACTGAATTCGCCCCCCTCACCTACCGCGTCCAAGAGCGCGGCTGGCTGCTGTTCAAGCACGAAGAGCAGACCGGCATACCTGACATCGCGGCTTTCCTGGCCGATCCAGAGCGGCAGGCCCGACTGCAGGCCCTCGGCGCCGACGGCTGGGAGTTGGTCAGCGTGCAGCCGGTGCTGGAAGGCCGGGCCCAGATCGGTCAGCAGACTGCCCAAGGCAACCAAGGCTGGGGCGTTGGCTACGCGGTGGCTACGGGCTTTCTGCTGTTTTTCAAGCGGCTTATCGCCCCGACGCAGAGTCAGTAACCAAGCGGGTTTGCAACCTATTTGGGTGCAGTAATGGTTTCCCGCTGACCTCGTCTACAGCCCTCGGCATCCTGTGCAGCATCAACCCGCTAGCCCAGGGCTCCGCTGTGAAACTGTCCTCCTACCCTCGCACGCCAACCCGCCGCTCTACCCTTGCTAGCAGTCTGGCTATCGCGCTCGGGATCCTGACGAGCCAGGCCCAGGCCGCAGGCACCGCCTCAGAGCAAGCCAACGTCGACGTGATGATCCGCCAGCTCAACGCTGTCGAGGCCGTCGCCCGTCGCAGCGCCGAGTTGCCCAGCGATGGCAGCACCCGCTACCGCCTGGACTACAACCGCCTAGCCGCTGACATTGCGCGAATCCGTCAGGGCCTGCAGGACTATCTGGCACCGAGCCGCGCGCAGCCACGCGATGCAGCCGAACTCTCCGGTCAGTACCAGCGCGAAGGCGCCCAGCCATGAGCATGACCGCTGCGCAAACCGCTGCCTTTCAGGCGGCGAGTGGCATATCCGCGCAGCGGCTTCCTGCATCAGCCCGACGACTACAAGGCCGCGGCGGTCATGGCCCAGCGCGCCGGGGATGTGGTCACGCGCTCTGGCCAGATCCACGTCTACCAGTCGCTGCTGGCCCAGCCAGAAGACGGCTACTGGCCCGCTGGCGAGCTGCTCGAGGGCGATGCCACCACCGGCAAGTGGCAGGAGCTCACGCCCACGCTGAGCCAGAGCTGCGCTGCCTTTCCCAACCCGGGCCCACACGTCCAAGACGCCGTGGGCGCCTATGCCTGGGCGCTGTGGCGCCCCTACAGCTGCTGCAAGCGTGAAGGCCAGTTCTTCCTGGGCAGCACCGACTTTCAATGATCAGGGAGCCGTCGATCATGAATACCTCTCGCCTCACCCTGCTGGCCAGCACCTGCCTGGCCGGGCTTCTTCTCGGCAGCGCTGTCCAGGCGGTCGAGCCCTACCGTGTGCAGTCGCAGGGCAGCGTCATCGGTGACGACGTGCTCTACAGCATCGGCGGCGGCAATGCCGTGTCGATGGGCAGCGTCGGCAATATGGACAGCATCCAGATTGGCGGTGGCTGGAACACCAACCTGATCTGCGGAAACATGAGCCTCACCAACACCCTGCAGAACCAACTCAACGGGGCCACTCAGGGCTTCCAGACCATCATGAGCTCGGTGCTGCAGAACGCCACCGGCGCCGTTGCATCCCTGCCCGGCTTGATCCTGCAGCGCGCCAACCCGGGCCTGTACAACCTCATCACCAACGGCATTGGCCAGGCGCGCCTGGACTTTGATCGCTCGAAAGGCACCTGCCGCGCGATCGCCGACAAGATGCTCGATGTCGCCGGCGGCCAGGTCGGCTGGAACAAGCTTGCCGAGGGTGAGGCGATGAAGTCGGCCGCCGCCGGCACTACTGACGCAGTCGCCGCGATCAATCAGGTCGAGCAGAAGAGCGGGAATGAGGGGGTGACCTGGGTCGGCGGAAGCAAGGCTGGGGGCAGTGGCCAGCAGCCCATCAAGGTGGTCAGCGACGTTACCAAGGCCGGTTACAACCTGCTCAGCGGCCGCGCGCCCACCGCCACCGGCTCGATCCCGGCCAGCAGCTGCAACGGCGGCCTCGTTTGCAGCACCTGGTCGTCACCGCAGGAGGCTGCGACCTTCGCCACCCGGGTACTGGGCGAGCAACAGCAGCAGACCTGCGACAACTGCCAGAAGACCGTGACCCAAGCCGGGGTGGGGCTCACCCCGCTGATTCAGGAGACCTACGACACCAAGCTCAAGGCGGTGAATGCGCTGATCGCCGGCACCCAGCCGATGACGGCTGAGAACCTGGCCGCTGCCGGCAGCAACTCTATCCCGATCACCCGCGGCATCATCGAATCGCTGCGTACCGAGCAGGACCAGGACGTGCTGGCCAAGCGGCTCGTGTCCGAAGTGTCCCTGGCCGATGTCATCGAGAAGGCGCTGTCGCTGGTCCGGACCTTGGCTGCTGGCCGCCAGGAACCCAACGTCGCCGCCAACCAGGTCGCCCAGACGCAGGTCGACCAGAACGCCACCAACCTGCAGGCCGAGATCCAGAACCTCAAAACCGAGCTGGACATGCGCCGGGAGCTGGCCGGCAACTCGCCGACCACCATCCTGCAGCGCGCCTCGATCCGCAAGGACGCCTCCAAGGGCATCTTCCAGGGAGATCCGCTGCCGAACCGGCTGGATCGCACCGAGAACCCGGCGAAGAAGGGCGAATGACCATGACAACTTCCTCCTGGTCTCGCCGCGCCCAAGCGGTACTCAGCTTCGGTCGGCGCGGTTTAGGCCTGACCTGGTCGCTGCTGTGGCCCTTCCTGCTGGCGGTAGCGATCGCCCTGGGCTTCGTGCTTGTGACGGCCTGGGGCTTCGGCGATCTGCAGAGCTATCGGCAGTGGCAGGCCGATCATCACATGCACTTTCTGGCATGGCGGATCTGCCTATACGCCGGCCTGGTGATTTTCTGGTGGCCCTGCCGGAAGCGGCTCACCGCACAGACCAATGATCGCGGACGCCTCTATCGCTGCGAAGTGATGGCCGTATTGGTCATCGGCCTCTTCGAACTGCGCAATGCCGGGATGCTGTAGGAGATCGCAATGCAGCTCTATACCAACGACTACCTTGAGTATTACCTGACCCTGGTGGGCTGGATCATCAATAGCGGTATCTGGGAGATGATCGGAGGGACCGGCCTATTCGCCGCACCCTTCGCCGCGATCGTTATCCAGGAATGGCTACGGGCCCGCGGCGAGGGCCAGGACGAAGGAAACAAGGGAATTCTCAGCTTGGCCAGGATCGAAAATCGGTTCTATACAGCCATCTTGGTCATCATGCTCGGGCTCATGCCATCCACAGCTGCAACCATCAGCTTCTCGACCATCCAGTACGACCAAACTCGCTCCAAGCAATGCCAGGTCGACGTGCCCAAGCCGGACGGAACGGGCTGGGCAACTTCCTTCAGCACCCTCAACGGCAAGAGCGCCCAGGTGCCGGTTTGGTGGATGGTGGTCCACGCCCTGTCGAAGGGCATGGCGGCGGGTGCGGTGGCCAGCATTCCCTGCGGTCAGGATCTGCAGCAGCTGCGCATGGAGGTTAACGCTGAGCGGATCGACAATCCCCTCCTCGCTCAGGAAGTCGCTGACTTCACCAACGACTGCTACGCCCGGGCTCGCGCCAAGCTGTTCATGACCCAGCCCACCCTCACTGACAAGCAATACTTGGACGTCAGCTGGATCGGCTCGAAGTACTTCCTCAACACCAGCGGCTACTACAGCGATGGCAGCTCGGGCTTCCGCTCCCATACCCCGCGTACGGCATGGCCCTACGATGCTACCCGGGACGCGGGTCTGGCACAGACTACTGGGGGCGGTGGCTATCCCACCTGCACTCAGTGGTGGTCGGACGGCTCCAAGGGCCTGAAGGCACGACTGTTGGCACAGGTTGAACCGGACACCCTGACCAAGCTGGCCAAGTGGGCAAGCTTCATGTCTCAGGACGAGGTGAATGACTCAGTGATTCGAGACCTGGTGTCCCCGAAGAAGCAGACGCTGACACAGGGTCAGGTCTACGGCGACTACGGTGGTCAGATCGGCAGCTCGTTGTACAACGACGCCGCCAGGGTCACAGCTGGCTTGGGACAGGCAGTGGGCTCGCTCGCGTACTTCCCGGCCATGGACAGCGTCCGGCAGGCTGCGCCGATGGTGATGGCCTTCCTGAAGATGGCGTTCATAATCTGCATCCCCATCGTGCTGGTACTGGGGACCTATGACCTCAAGGTGGCCATGACACTCACGTTTGCCCAGTTCGCACTGATCTTTGTGGACTTCTGGCTGCAACTGGCGAGGTGGGTAGACAGCACCATCATGGACGCGCTGTATGGCACTGGGATCTACAAGGTGAATAACACCGCACCCCACGCGAACTTCGATCCCATCATCGGCCTGAGCAACATGCAGGGAGACATGCTGCTGAACTACGTCATGGGAGCAATGTTTCTGATCCTGCCGGCGTTTTGGATGACTGCGATGACTTGGGCTGGCTTCAGGGTGGGAGGGCTAGCTGATGGTCTGACCAAAGGCACGCAGGACGCCAAGGCATCAAGTCAGAAGGGTGCGGATGTGGCTCAAAAAGTGGCTGCGAATGGTGCGAAGTGACGACTTCGTAGAACTGTAGATCTAGAAAAGATAGGCGGATCAAGAGATCCGTCTGCCACTCACCTCGCAATAGTAGCCGTAGCCTTCAGTACCGTCCCGGTAAACGTGAGAACTGAACAACTCAGTGGTGCCTGCTGGCAATTTGGAAAAAAACAATCCAAAGCCGACTACAAGCATGACCGGAAGTAGAAGGTACAGTGAGATGTAGGCCATGACCAAAATGGCGAGCGCCCTAACTGTCCAACGTAGGCCACCAGTCACAAAAGCTGGCAAGCCTGCTTTTCTAGCGACACGCCAGACAGATGCCTCTGCAATAAGAACAGCAGAAAGCAAACGCCCTATAGCATGACCGATTTGCGCAGGAATAGTGATGGAAGTGGCCATTACTTCTAGACCCCTCACAGAGATGTAGTGCCGGAATGACATCACTTATACGCCCCAGCTCACTAGCCTGCAACAGCTTTATCGTGCTAAAGCCCGTAGCAAATTGAGTTTTCTTTCACATCAATCAAGGGGTTAGGAGCGGAAACGGGCTGGAGCAAAGGAGGGAATGGAAGGGGGCTTTAAGGGTAAAAGCCCTACCAGAAAGGGCTCCGCCGTTGGTGAAATGACCCCCGAAAGTTGGACGCTGCCTTGAAGGCGTACCATGCCCAAGTACTCTCTAGCGTTCAAATTGAAGATCGTCGCTCAGTACCAAAAGGGCGATTGCAGCTACGGCCACCTCGCTAGGGCGCATGACGTCAGCGTGGTGCAGGTAAAGGCATGGATTGGCGCCTATGCCAATCACGGAAAAGCGGCTCTACAAACGCGTTATCGTTATCACAGTATCGATTTCAAGATCGAGGTGGTGCGACAGATCGTCGAAGGCCTATCAATCCGACGGGCTAGTGAGCGATTTAATCTCAATCGCTCCCAAATGCAGCGCTGGGTCAATGCGTGGCAGAGGTATGGTATCGAGGG
Source organism: Pseudomonas sp. PS02302 (assembly GCF_029959585.1). Taxonomy (NCBI): domain Bacteria; kingdom Pseudomonadati; phylum Pseudomonadota; class Gammaproteobacteria; order Pseudomonadales; family Pseudomonadaceae; genus Pseudomonas; species Pseudomonas sp. PS02302. The sequence continues at coordinate 16,305 of NZ_JASCON010000026.1, read as the reverse complement.
GTTGGCCAGCAAACGCAGAGGTGACTCCTTGCCCCTTCTTCCCGTTCCAGATCCATCCGCTTTCAAGCCCCACATCGCAAACCCAGTCCGAGAGCTGGAAAAGCAGGTTGCCTATCTGCAGGTCAAAAACGCCTTTCTGCGCAAAGCCATGAGCTTGGGTCTCAAGGACAGTGACCTGGACAATCAGCAGAAAGCACTTATCGTGCAGGAGTTGCGGTCACGATATCCACTTGATGCGCTTCTTCAGGGAGCATGTCTTCCTCGAAGCAGCTTCTACTACCACCTCAAGGTCACTCGGCAACCAGACAAACAAGGTGCCCGCAAAGAGAGCATCCGGACGATGTTCACGCATCATCGGGGTCGCTATGGCTATCGCCGCATCACGCAGGCGCTACGCAATCAGGGGCAGCACATCAATCACAAGGCCGTACAGCGGCTGATGGGCGAAATGTCGTTAAAGTGCACGCTGCGACGCCGTCGCTATCGTCCATTCACAGGGCCGGAGTCCTGCGTGGCGCCTAACCTGTTGGACCGCCGCTTTACCGCACCGCAGCCCAATCAGCGGTGGGCGACTGATATAACCGAGTTTCGTGTCAATCAAAACCGGCTATACCTGTCACCGATTCTTGACCTCTTCAATAAGGAAATTGTGGCTTTCGAGATAAGTGAGCGCCCATCGTTCGAGATGGTCTTACGTATGTTGAAAGACGGATTGAAGACCCTTCGGCCTCATGAGAAACCGCTCATCCATTCCGATCAAGGCTGGCACTATCAATACCCTGCCTACCAACAGCTGATCCGTCAGCATGGACTGACTCAGAGTATGTCAAGGCGAGCCAATTGCCTCGACAATGCGGCAATGGAAAGCTTTTTTGCAGTACTAAAATCTGAGCTTTTCCACTGCAACAGGTTCTCAAGCGTAGAGGAGCTGGCAGTAGCAATTCGGGCCTATATCGACTATTACAATAAGGAGCGAATCAAATTGGCACTGGGTGGGCGTAGTCCAGCTGAATATCGTCTGGCAAAAGCGAAAGCTGTGAATACCTGTGACGAATAGGACGTTTGCCTCATAGTTACCGCAGAGTCGATCGGTTTCTAAACCCTCGGCGTTTGAGGAGTGCAGGCATGCTCCGGGTCTCAATAAGCAGTGGCAGGCATGTCGGCTTCAAGAACGAGCCATCTTCAAAGTAACCTGCTGCGCTGCTATGATCTGGTAAGGAGATGGCATTCCTCCTCAAACCGCCTCGTGCTGATGATGCCTACGTAACCCCTTGGCAGGGTGCGTAGGTGCGCCCTGTCTTTTTCGAGGACAGCGCTATGCACCGACCATATCCCTCCCCGGCCCCTAGTCTTCCATTCCCCTTGGGAGACATCCCATGCTGAAACCGCTCATAGCCATCGCACTCGGTGCGACCTTGGGTGCCTGGCTCCGTTGGATACTAGGCTTGAAGCTTAACGCCTGGTTCCCGTCGCTCCCGCCTGGGACGGTCGTTGCGAATCTTGTAGGTGGCTACATCATCGGAATGGCCGTAGCCATCTTCGCTGCTTGGCCCGGGCTTGCGCCTGAATGGCGGCTGTTTCTGATTACCGGATTTTGCGGCGGCTTAACCACCTTCTCGACGTTTTCTGCTGAGACACTGATGCTAATCCAGCATGGAAGGCTGCTCATGGCGCTGACCGCAATCAGCGTTCATGTCGTGGGGTCCCTGTGCATGACAGCCCTGGGTATCTTGACCATCAACCTGCTTCACCCACGCTAGAGGCAATCGCATGAACGACTATCTCGTTACGTTCTATACCGAACAAAATCGTCGCCATGAACATCAGCAGATTGGAGATTGGCTTCTGGATCTTGCTAAAGAGCTTCACCTAAGTGGCGCAACGTTGTCAGTGGCGGCTGAAGGCTTCGGCCAAGATGGAAAACGCCACTCCGCTCATTTTTTTGAGCTTGCCGATCAGCCCATCCAGGTGACGATGGCGCTGACTCAAATTCAACACGACATGCTGTTTCAACGCCTCGAGTCGGAAGACTTGGCACTGTTCTACATCAAGACGCCTGCCGAGATTGGCACGGTAGGACGCCACCGCCCTTCCCAAGAGACAGAGTCACTCTCGTCCTGAGCTGACGCACCTTTGAATCGGTTAAGGCGGCCGCGGTAACCAACGGCATCAAGGGATAGCTTTCACTGAGCCCCATTTGCGGACTCATCAGCTCACTCGTCGTAGAGAGTGGGCTGATGGTCCTGGCTTGGTGGCGTTGCTCAACGAGGCGCTACCTAACCGACCTCATTTGCGTGGTTGCAGATGAGCAATGCAAGGCGAGACGAACAGCGTCCCACGGTAGGCACCGGCCAGGGTGCGTCCCGCGACCACCGCCCACAGAGCAGTCAAGGCGACGACTAAAAAGGCACCGAAGACGGTAAAGAAGCCTGATCCAAGCGTGCTTCCCAGACGTAGCGTCGTGACGGCATAGACGCCCAATGGAAAAGTAAAACCCCACCATCCCAGGTTGAAAGGGATGCCGTGGCGCGCGTACTTCAACGTGATCAGTATGGCAAGGCTCATCCACCATAAGCCGAGTCCCCACAGTAGTATCCCGCCAATTACGCCTAGCCCCTGCGCGACCGCGCCAATTCCGGCCATACCGTGAGCAGCGAAGATGACCGGCGCGTCGCTGCCCATCACGAGCAGACCCAATGCACCTGTACCAATGGGGCCCAGCGATAACCAGCTCGATGCAGCCATGTTCTCGTGAGGCAGCTTGTGCAGTGCCATCCGCAATAGCAGGATCACGAGGACACTCAGGGCGACAGGTACCGAATAGGCCCAAAGCACATAGCTGGTCACCAGTACGGTAAATTGGTGCCCGCTATCGGCAAGGTGCGGCGCCAACAGCCCGCCACTGGCGGCAGCCACTTCGGCGGCCACCACAGGTAGCAACCATACCGCTGTCATTTGATCGATGCTGTGCTGCTGACGGGTGAACATCAGGTACGGAATCGCTACTCCGCACACCAGTGCCATGGCCGCATCGACCCACCATAGTCCGGTGGCAATCGTGACAGCCACCTCACCCCATCGTGGCAGCCCGAAGATCAGCATCCCGTTAATGATTGTTGCCAAGCCCATTGGAATGGTGCCGAAAAACATCGATACGGTAGAGTGGGCGAAAATTTGCTTGGCTTCGTTGTAGAACAAGATCCAGCGGGCGGCATACACGCCGCTGAATAGAACGAAAAGCAAGATATTGAACAGCCACAGTCCTTCAGCGATCAGACGCAAGCCAGGTACCGACACGGGAAAGCTCGCTAAGGCGATTGCCAAGATACCGGTGCCCATCGTTGCCGCAAACCAGTTGGGGGTGAACTGGCGAACGACTTCGAGTGGCTGCTTGAGCTGGCTGAGCGGCTTGCCGCCGGTGCGCAGGGCTATAGCATCTTTTAAGGTCATGAGGTGAGCTCCGCTGAGGAATGCAATCAGTCTAGCTCGGCTCGATTATCCGCAAAATTGAATATAATTTAAAAAGTAATCTACCGAGCAGATAAGCAGCCCCTGTTGTCCGCAGGGACTGCTCCACGATCAAGGCTTCGCGACGTGCCAGACTTGATTGACACCTTCACCGGTCGTTTCACCGGGCTTGCTGTCCTTTACCCAGGTATAGAGTGGCTGCCCCTTATAGGCCCATTGCTGGCTACCATCCTCACGCTGTACTACGGTATAGCCGTCACCGCTCTTGGCCCCTGCCGGTGCCATCAGCGGCGGCCAGTTCTTGGCGCACGGGCCGTTGCAGGCGGACTTACCCTCGCTGTCCTTGGTGAAGGTGTAAAGCGTCATACCCTTTTCATCCACAAGCACCTTACCCAAGGTGGTGTCGCCAACCTTGGCGGGCGTGGCCGCCACGGCCAGCCCTGTCATGGAGAAAATGGCAGTGGCAATCAACACTTGTCTGAGCATGCTGGACCTCGATGGTTATTGGTTATTGGTATTTCGATTGGAGCACTTGCACTTGCACGGGAGCACCTGGCGCATCGGCTGCACCAGGTGCGATGACGAGGTAGCGCTGTTCATCCGCCTGGGATTGCTGAACCAGTTGGCGTATCGGTCCTACCGCATTCACGATAGCTGCGCCGGCGGGATTGGTTTGAAAAGCGGCGAGAGACTCAAGAGCGCCGCTACCGTCTGCATGACGAGCCAACGCTAGTACATAGGGCTGCTTAGCCACCAGGCCCGTAACCGAGGCCTGCAGGACCTGAGTCAAGCCCTGGTCGAAAAGTGTCACCTGAGTGGTATGACGTTCGTGTTGACCCGGCGGAGCCAGGGCGATCTGAATACTCTTGGCGGCGCTCCCTAACGGCTTAAGATTTGCCAGCCCAGCGCCCTGGGTAGCGGCGCGGGGAACGTAGACCAAAGCCTGGGGCGCCTGCCCCACGGGTACAGTGGTTTCAACGCTATTGGTCAGCGTATTGATGACGGCCACACTGTCAGCATTCTCTAGTCCCACGTACAACCGCGTGCCATCTCCTGACGGCCAGAGACCGTGGGGCAAAGCGCCAACAGGAATGCTGGCGACTTGGCTGAAATCATCGGTTCGGAAGACCTTGACTCGATTTTCTCCGCCTACCGTTACATAGGCGAAGCTTCCGCGGGCATTGCGAACCAAGTTGACGTGATTAGTGATCGCGCCAGTATCAAGCGTCTTAATCAAGCTGAACGGCGGTTTGGCTGCGAACACCTGGGTCTTACCGACATCTTTTAGGGTGAACCAGACCTGTTGGCCATCTGCAGACGCAGCGATGTTGGGGCAGAAGGGACTCGCCTGAGCGACGCGGCCAACAATTCGATGCTCGGCAACCGAAACCACTACGGTTTCCGGAGTGAACGAGGAGCAGACGTAGCCATAGCGGCCATCAGGGGAGAAGATCTGCATGCCAGGGCCTGGCGGTACGCCAATTCGCGTCTTCTCTTTGAAAGTCACCGGGTCGATCACGGCGATATAGTCCTCGCCCCGTACCGTGACCCAGAGCTCTTTGCCGTCAGGGGTGAAAAAGGCTTCATGAGGCGCGCGACCCAGATAGGTTTTACCCTTCACCTGGTTGTTTGCGGTGTCGATGAAGGACACGGAGTTCGAGCCTATCGCTACGACGGCCAAGGTTCGCCCATCTGGCGAAAATCCCAAGCCATGCACCAGTAGCTCGCCCTTGTACAAAGGACTCAAGTTCTTGGGTTGGCTGTCGCCTAGGGTGATGACGCCGAGCAATTTTTCCGTGCTGGGATCAATCACCGATACCGTGTTGGAGAACTGCTCCGCCGTATACACACGGTCTTGGGAACTAATCGTGATGTCCGGTTGTGCAGCAGCACGCGGAACTTGACCGGCTGAAGCGGTGCAGGAGATTACTAACAACACAGCGGCGAGCGGGGTGAGCGACAATCGAGGCATGAGGATTACCGAGTTGGAGAGGCGGGCAATTCAGAAAGCGCCTGCTGCATGACGGCGATTTCCTGTTGTTGGGTGACAATGATCTCTTGGGCCAGACGGCGTAGGCGTTCGTTATGGCCATACCGCAATTGGATCCGTGCCATGTCGATCGCACCCTGGTGATGTGCCGTCATCTGGGTCACAAAGTCGCGGTCTACGTTGCCACTGCTGGGCTTGTGCATCGCGGCCATCATCTGATCCATGGCCTGGCGGTTGTCGGCCTGCGCCGTGGCGGCGCTGCTATCAGGTTCGGCCCAGGCAATGGGAAGCACGAGCACCAGAAGGGTGACTGCCAACAACGGGTGTTTGACTGAAAACACGTGGCGCTCCAGCAGACTGGTGAGTTTCCAATGCAGACGTTTGTACGGTCTGGGTTATTCCATACCTACAAAAATAAAAATTGTGGGGAATAAAAGGTCAGCTCAAGCGTCTGTCAGCGATACCAGGGGAATGTCCATGCTTGATGACGCCATGCTTTCTCAGCTACTACCGTCTCTGCGTCGCTTCGCAAGATCGCTTACTCGTCACGAAGCCAGCGCCGATGACTTGGTCCAGAGTTGTCTAGAACGGGCGCTTACGCATGGGAACACGCGCTGTCCCGACGGTGATGTGCGAGCCTGGCTCTTCACCATTTTGTACCGCCAATTCGTTGATGGCCGACGTCGTGAGCGTCGCTATGGTCGTCTGCTGGAGTGGCTGGGATTCCAAGAGGTCCCGGTTGAGCCTTCGGCTGAGACGATCTATCTGGATCAAGAAGCGTTGACGAATCTTGAGCAACTCAGTGATGAACAGCGTGCTCTGCTGCTGTTGGTCGCGGTGGAAGGCATGAGCTACCGAGATGTATCACAGGCGCTTGGCATTCCACTGGGAACCGTCATGTCTCGTTTGGCGCGGGCACGCGCGGCCTTGAGACAGATCCACGAAAGTCCTTCAGTTACCGCCGCTCTGCGAGTATTGAAATGATGTATCGACCTCCTACTCCTGAAGAGTTGATGGCTTATGCCGACAATCAGTTGGATGCGCTGCGGCACGAGGAGGTGATGCGCTATCTTGCAACCCATCCGGAAGCTGCCGAACGAGTCGCTGATATCCGCGAGCAGAATCGTCGGCTACGGCTGATTTTTTCTCCCGTGCTTGAGCCTTTACCGACACACCTTATGCCAGCAGTCGTGCGACACCGGATAGTCGCCAGACGTAAAAGACGTATGACCTATCTCGCTTCGCTAGTGCTGACGTTAGGCCTAGGTAGTGGCTTAGGGTGGCAGGCACGGGAATCGATGCTGCGGCAGGCGTACGTTCCAATGGCGGATGCCGTCGAGGCTTATCGACTATTTGCGAGCGCTGAAGGGAAACCGCCAGTCGATGTAACCGGCCAGGACGGTGCGATTCAGCATTGGCTTGAAAAGACATTTGTGCAGGCGCCCGCACTCCCTAACCTGGAGCGCTTCGGCTTGATCCCAGTGGGTGGTCGTCTCATGGCCACGGACACCGGCGCCGCCGCGATGGTGCTCTACCGCGACACGAAAGGGCGCCAAGTGATCTTCTATGTACGGCATCCCAACAGCCAGCGCGACGTTGGTCAGGGTTCTCGTAGGGAAAGTGATGTCACGGCTGACTACTGGTCAGGACAGGGCTATAACTTCGCGTTGGTAAGTCCTAGCGAAGCATCATTTGATGCCTTGCGCGAGGCGATCTCGCAGAGGCCAATTCTGTAGTTCCCGTTCAGACCAGTGCCCATGACTTGAAATCAACCCTGTCCAACATTTGGGGGTCATTTCATGGCTGCGAAGAGCAAAGGGTACTGCGCGTGCCCTGCTGGGAGCCTGAACCCCTAGCCCAAGCTTTGAGTTACTGCATTCTTGGCAGAATCACCAGAATGATCGGACTACACTGCAACGCCATCTGAAGATGACCAAAGCGATGGATCTGAACCTACTCGGCCTGTTTGCTATCGCTTTTACGGCCGCGGTCGCGGTACCCGGGCCAAATGTTGCGTTTGCCATAGGACAAGTGCTGCGCCATGGCCGGAGCACTGCTCTGCCAGGAGCGGTTGGGTTCGCACTAGCGACAGCGATTCATGCTGGAACTGTATTCGCCGGCTTGGGCGTGCTGCTGCAGGAGCATAGGGAAAGCTTGCTGTACCTACGCTGGGCGGGAGCGATTTATATGGTCTATCTAGCGGTACGCACACTGGGCCGCTCCGGCACTACCACCGCGACCACCACGAACGCGCCGGTAGCCAGACGGCTTTTCGTAGACGCGCTGATCATATCCTTGAGCAATCCAAAAGGCTGGCTAGCTAGCCTACTGACCTATCCCGCATTCATTGATCCGCAGCGCTCTTATGCGCCCCAGGCGCTTGTTCTGACGCTAACTGCCATGGCCATATCGCTGTCGGTCTACGGCGGCTACATGCTTCTTGCAGATCGAGCACGGGCAGCATTCGCAAATGAAAAAACGCTAAACCGGGTATCTGGCGTCATGTATTTCCTAGTTGCAATAGGCCTTATTTTTCTTCCGTAGCGCCGCTCCGGGTCGGCACCTTGGAAACGCACATGGCGATACGCCGCCCCAACCTCCTGAGCCGTGATAGCGGTTTACCATTGTCCAGCCGACCGTGCTGATCGACAACGCAGGCCCAAGAACTACCAAGGGCATGCCATGTTCGATCTCTTTTTCAGGAAGAAAGCCCCACCCTCCGCGCCTGCAGGGCCCAGCAAACAGGGCTTCATTCAGCCGTCTGTAGGCCAGGATCTCCTGGCGCTCCCCCGCCGGCAGAAGCTCATCGAGAACATCTGGCAGCGGACGTCGCTGTCCCGCGAGCAGTTCGCCTCACTCTATCGGGATCCTCTCGAGCGCTACGCTGACCTGGTTCAGCAGCTTCCAGCTTCGGAAAATCACCACCATGCCTATCCCGGGGGCCTGCTCGACCATGGGCTGGAGATCGTCGCCTACGCACTGAAGATCCGGCAGAACTACCTCCTCCCCATCGGCGCACCGCCCGAGTCACAAGCAGCCCAGGCCGAAGCGTGGTCAGCAGCTGTAGCCTACGGCGCCCTCCTCCACGACTTGGGCAAGATCGCCGTCGACATCGAGGTCGTCCTCGAAGACGGCAAGCCATGGCACCCCTGGCATGGTCGCATTGAGAAGCCCTACCGCTTCAGATACGTCAAAGGTCGCGACTACCAGCTTCATGGCGTTGCTTCAGCACTCGTCTATTTCCAGGTGCTGCCGCCCCACGCGCTGGACTGGCTCAGTGGCTACCGCGAGCTATGGTCATCGCTGATCTTCGTCTTGGCCGGGCAATACCAGCATGCCGGCGTACTCGGCGAGATGATCGTCCAGGCCGACCAGGCGAGTGTCGCCCAGGAGCTTGGCGCCAATCCGCAACGTGCGATCGAGGCGCCTAAGAACACGATTCAGCGTCAGTTGGCCGATGGGCTACGCACCCTGGTCATGGAGAAGTTCAAGCTGAATCAGCCAAATGGGCCATCTGATGGATGGCTGACCCAGGATGCGCTATGGCTCGTCAGCAAGCCTGCCTCAGACCAGCTGCGGGCACTGATGCTTTCCCAGGGAGTGGAAGGTATCCCCACCTCCAATGCACCGTTCTTCAACCTGATCCAGGACCAGGCCATCATCCAGGTCAACGCTCACGACAAGGCTATCTGGAAGGCAACGATCGACACCGGCCACGGCTGGAAGAACACCTTCACCTTACTCAAGATCTCCCCCGCGTTGATTTGGCCAGATCCTGCAGATCGACCAGCTCCATTTACTGGGACATTTAAGCTCGAGCAGCCGGAAGACATCGAGCCAGGCCAGCTGCGGTCTGAACAAGTTAGCAATATCGAAACGCCATCACTTCCGATAGCACAAAACGTGACGCATGTCACACCTTCACAAGAGGTGCCTTCTTCCGAAACACTGCCGCCGTACGCATTCCAGACCGGTTTGGACCCCATGGACGAGACCCTCGCACTTGCAGATGAACTCTTTGGTCAAGCCACTTCATCTGCAGAAATTCCATCCCTCCCGCTACTCCCTGACGTCACTGCAGACAGCTTCACAGACCACACCACCGAGCCCTCAACTAAGACGGACAATCCGTCCACCAACACAGCTGATCTTGGTCAAGCTTTCATAGCCTGGGCACGGCAAGGCGTGCTTTCACACACACTGGTAATCAACGATGCTAAAGCACTGATTCACACAGTGGATGGCACTGCCTTTCTTGTCAGCCCCGGATTATTCAAGCGCTATGCCCTGGAGCATCCACGCTTGCAGCAGGAAACCAAGGGGCGTGGAATTGAAGCCTGGCAGTTAGTTCAACGAGCATTTGAGAAGCTCAAAATTAATCGCAAGACCAGGGACAATCTCAATATCTGGACATGCGAGGTCATAGGCCCGCGAAAATCAAAACTGCTCAAAGGCTATCTCTTAGACGACCCAGCCACGATCTTCACACATCCGCCATTCGACAACATTAATCTCCGACTGCAAGTCACAGGAGCTAGCGAAAGTTGAATATCATTGATATCGCTAGCGAATACAACGACACGCACGATCTCAGGCCAGCGACTAAAATTATATATTTAGCAGCGGCCCGAGCGTTAAATCGAAGATTCGGCGATGACACCGAACTAGAGAAGCTACATCATCGAGACATTCTGATCTGGCGCAAAGAGGCCTTGGACTCAGGCCTAACTAAGCGCAGCTGGAATACATACGCGAGTCATCTCAAAACTCTTTTCAGGTACGCTATTTCTCAGGATTTGTTGATCCTTCGTAAAAATCCCTTCACTGACACCTCTGTAGTTCCACCTAGAAAGCGGAAGAAAACTGTGCCTCACGAGGCCATTAATCAGGGTCGCAACCAGCTCATCAGGCTACAAGAGATAGAACGGGTGTCTGGCGAACGCAGCAGCATAACCCCTGCCTGGTTCTGGCTAACTGTCTACGAGACGTTTCACCACACCGGGATTCGTCTAAATTCCCTGTTAAGCATACAGCGTCGAGACATCTGCCTAAGACGTAGAACAATTAAGATTAGAAGCGAGGGGGACAAGACTCACAAAGAATTTCTTCTACCGATTCCGGGCCCACTATACGAACACATAGATCGCCTTACAGCGTGGGCAGACTCTTTACACTTTAAAGCTACAGATCAACTATTTAACGTCAATAGGTTCTCCTCGCACTACAGGCGAGAAACTATGGATATAAATCAGATCGAAGCCATGTATAGAAAGCTCACGGCAATAGTAGGGACTCGGATGACTCCCCACCGGTTCAGGCACACCCTAGCGTCTGACCTAATGCGACAAGCTGATCGCAACATTCACGTAGCCAAAGCCTTGCTGAATCACTCCAGCATCGCTACCACCATGGAATACATCGAGACGGATCCGCATCAGATGCGTCATGTCTTGGAGGAACGCGCTGACAAGGTACCGAAGAGCCTAATAGCCCGCATTGATCACTGCCCCCGGCAACGCGAGGAGAATCGACCGGACACACTCAAGCAATCTTCTCCTCTGCTCTCACGGCAACCGGCAAGCCTCCCCGCACCTTCCACTCTCGAAGCGTTTGATCAACTCGCAGAATGGATTAGCAATGGGGCGCGACCGCTAACATCGGCAGCGAAGCGTGAATAGCCGCGCAGTGGAGATGAAGACGAAAATGCGCCCAGGCCAGGCGGTGTAGGGCTCAGGGCGCCTGCTGATTCAGTTTGACATCACCAAATCGCGAGGCTAGATTCCGCCACAGACGGCTGCTTGTCTGAGCTGGGAGAACGCAAAAACCCTCCATTGCGGAGGGTTTCTGGTGAAGATGGTGGGTCGTGTGGGATTCGAACCTACGACCAATTGGTTAAAAGCCAACTGCTCTACCGACTGAGCTAACGACCCGTTAGTGGGCGCCATTCTAGCGATTTTCTCAGGAGAATCAACACCCTAGATGAAAATTTTTTACTGGTAGCGCGTGGGGTCGGAAATTCCCGCCGCCTTGAAGCCTTCGGCACGCAGGCGGCAGCTGTCGCAACGGCCGCAGGCCTTACCTTCGTCGTCGGCCTGGTAGCAGGAGACGGTCAGCCCATAGTCCACGCCCAGCTGGCTGCCAGCCTGGACGATCTGCGCCTTGGAGAGGAACTGCAGCGGGGCTTCGATCTTGAAGCTATCCCCTTCCACGCCCGCCTTGGTGGCGAGATTGGCCAGGCGCTCGAAGGCTTCGACGAATTCGGGTCGGCAATCCGGATAGCCGGAATAGTCCACCGCGTTCACCCCGATGAAGAGATGACGGGCACCGAGCACCTCGGCCCAACCCAGGGCCAAGGACAGGAACACGGTGTTGCGCGCCGGCACGTAGGTGACGGGGATACCCTCGCCCGGGGTTTCCGGGACAGCGATATCCGGATCGGTAAGCGCCGAGCCACCGATGCCATTGAGATCCAGACCAATCACCTTGTGCTCGACGACCCCCAGCTGACGCGCCACGCGCTCGGCGGCCTGCAGCTCGGCCCTATGGCGCTGGCCGTAGTCGAAGCTCATGGTGTAGCAGGCGAAGCCCTGGGCCTTGGCCATGGCGACAATGGTGGCGGAATCCAGGCCGCCAGAGAGAAGGATGACCGCTTTAGGCTGATTCATGCTCAGTGTCCCGGCTCGTCGTTCCAGAGAATCTTGTGCAACTGCAACTGGAAGCGCACCGGCAGATTGTCCGCCACGATCCACTCCGCCAGCTCGCGCGGCACCACCTGGCCATGGCTGGGCGAGAACAGCACCTCGCCTGCCCGTTGATCAAGGCGATACTCGATCAGCTTGGAAACCGCCCAGTCATAGTCCTCGCGGGAGCAGATGACGAACTTGACCTGATCGTTGGGCGTCAGGTGGTCAAGGTTGGCGTACAGGTTGCGCCCCACCTCCCCCGACCCTGGCGTCTTGAGGTCGACGACCTTGCTCACGCGCACATCCACGCCACTGACATCCAGGGCGCCACTGGTTTCCAGGGACACCAGGTAGCCGGCATCGCACAGTTGTTCGAGCAGCTTGATGCAATTGGGCTGGGCCAGTGGCTCGCCGCCGGTCACGCAGATGTGCCGCGGCCGGTAGCTCGCGACCTGCTCCAGGATGGCATCCAGATGATGGATCTCGCCGCCGGTGAAGGCATAGGCCGTGTCGCAATAGTGACAGCGCAGGGGACAGCCGGTAAGGCGGACAAAGACGGTGGGAAGACCGGCGGTGCGGGCTTCACCCTGGAGCGAATAGAAGATTTCGGTAAGACGTAGGGTATCTTTTTGCATGAAAGCCACGGGCGTGACGGCTACACAGGCCATCCGCCTCCGTTGCGGTAGATAGAAGAAAAAAGCCTGCGCTAGGGCAGGCTTTTCAGATCCCGCTGCGCCAGTTGCGCAGCGGAGGTTCCGGGATACTGGCTGATGACCTGCTGGTACATGCCCTTGGCCCGATCGGTGCGGCCGAGCTTCTGCTCGACGCCACCCAGTTTGTACAGCGAATCCGGCACCTTGTTGCTGGTGGGATAGGCCTGACTGACCTTGGCGAAAGCCTGGCCCGCAGCCTGCAGATCGCCCTTGGCCAGATTCACCTCACCCAGCCAGTATTGGGCGTTGCCGGCGTACTGACTATTGGGATACTTGCGCAGAAAGGCGTTGAACGCCTGACTGGCCTTGTCGAAATCCTTGGCCTTGATCAGATCGAAGGCAGCGTCGTAGTACAGCTTTTCCTTCGCCGGATCGCCCGGTTCGCTGCTGGCGGCCGGTGCCCCTGCGGAAGCAGGTGGGGTCGGCGTACTGTTGGCTGCGATGGCACCACCCTGGGCGGCACCCGCAGCGGCTCCGGCACCTGCACTGGCAGGGGCGGAAGAAAGCTGGGAAATACGGCCATCCAGATCCTGGTAACGATCCAATCCTTCCTGCTTGAGCTGGCGGATCTCGTTTTCCTGAACCTCGACCTGGCCACGCAGGCGCGCGATATCGTCCTGCATCTGCTGCAATTGCATGAACAGTTGACCCATGCCGGAAACGGGAGCCCCGTTTCCGGCAGTGGCCGCGCCTGCGTTGCCATAACCTTGCCCAGCGGACTGGGCAACGCCATAACTACCATCCTGTACGGGAACCTGAGCCCCGGCGACAACCGGTACACCAAGGGTCAGGGCGATCAAGAACTGCAGGCGCTTGGACATCGTTTATTACTTCTTCAGCTCGACGCGACGGTTCTGAGCCCAGGAAGCTTCGTCATGACCGACGGCAACCGGACGCTCTTTACCGTAGGACACCAGCTCCAGCTGAGCCGGGGACACGCCCTGCAGCACCAGGTAGCGCTGAACGGCCTTGGCACGACGCTCGCCTAGCGCCAGGTTGTACTCGCGGGTACCGCGTTCGTCGGTGTTGCCTTCCAGAACGACGCGCTGGCCGCTGGCCTTCAGGTCACGGGCATGAACGTCCAGAGCGCGCATGGCTTCCGGCTTCAGGTCGGAGCTGTCGTACTCGAAGTAGAAGGTGGTGATGGCGCGCAGAGCGGCTTCGTCACCCATGCTGCCGTCGACGGCACCCGAGTTAGCGCCGTAGCCAGCGTTCGGGTCGACAGCACCAGCGCCAGCGCCAGCACCAGCGCCTTCACCGGAGGCGTCGCCGCCCTTGGAGGAACAGCCCACGGCCACGGCCATGGCCAGAGCCAGTGCAGCGAACTTGCCGAATTTCAGCATTTCCATCATGTAACTCCTAAAAGAACCGCAATGTTGGTGTAACTAAGGACTTTTCTAATTAGCCGTCAGTTCAGGTAAGGAGACCAGGAAGGCTCGCGCACGTCACCCTGGGCGGTGGGAATAGGAATCCGGACGCGACCATTGATGGAGACAAGCATCAGTACGCCTCGGTCCTGCTGGCGGGTGGCGTAGATTAGCATGGTGCCATTGGGCGCGACAGTGGGCGAATCGTTGAGGCTGGTGTTGGAAAGTACCCGCACAGAGCCACGCTGGAGGTCCTGCGCAGCGATCTGGAAGTTGGTGAAACCTTCCTGACGATGCACCATGACCAGGGTCTTTTCATCCGCCGAGAGTTTCGGATTGGCGTTGTAGTTACCGACGAAAGTCACGCGCTCAGCACCCCCGCCATTGGCGCTGGTCTTGTAGATCTGCGGCTTGCCGGAGCGATCGGAGGTGAAATAGATGGTCTGGCCATCCTTGCCCCAGAAGGGCTCGGTATCGATGGCGGAGTCATTCGTCACACGACGAATGGCACGCGAGCCGAGATCCATCACATAGATTTCCGGGTTGCCATCCTTGGACAGCACGAAGGCCAGGCGATTGCCATCGGGTGAAAACGCCGGCGCGCCGTTCAGACCTTCGAAATTGGTCAGCTGCTCGCGGCGACCGGTGTCGATGTACTGCATGAAGATGCGCGGGCGCTGCTGCTCGAAGGAGACGTAGGCGATGCGCTTGCCGTCCGGCGCGAAACGCGGCGACAGGATCGGCTCGCGCGACTGCAGCAGGGTAACGGCACGCGCACCGTCGTAGTCGGCACGCTGCAGGGTGTAACGGGTGTTGGTGGCGGAGAAGCGCTCGGCGGTCACATAGAGGATGCGCGTCGAGAAGGCCCCCTTCACTCCGGTCAGCTTTTCATAGGCCTGGTCGGAAATGAAATGCGCCATGTCGCGCAGCTGGTCGGTACTGCCACCGACGTTGCCGGTCAGGACCTGCTGCTCGGTGGACACGTTGAACAGGGCGTAGCTGATCTGCAGCCGGCCACCGTTGGGCACGACATTGCCTACCAGCACGTAATTGGCGCCCAGCGCCTTCCAGTCACGGAAGATGACTTCGCTGGCCTGGCTCGGCTGACTCAGCATGTTCTGGCGCGGAATCGGCGAGAACACCCCGGAGTTGCGCAGGTCGTCGCTGATGATATTGCCCAGGTCTTCCGGCAGCGGCTGACCACCCTGCCAGCCGAAGGGCACGACGGCGATCGGAATGGCACGATCACTACCGCTGGAGATCACCAGCGGATCGGCCGCCTGGGCGGAGCCCACCACCAGGACCAGGCCCAGCAGGATGTAACGGATCAGGGTGTTCACAGACTCAGGTCCTCCGGTTTGAAGATCATGCGGCGCTGACGGTACAGCTGATCGAAGGTCTTGCGATCCAGCTGCTGCAGCTCACGGATACGACCGACGTTACGTACGGCCGATACCGCTGAATTATCGAATTCCTTGTTGCCACTGGAGCGGGTCACCGTCGCGCTGGTAATGGTGCCGTCGGGCAGCATGTTGATCTGCACCTCGACGCTCATGCCGTTGCGCGCCGACTGCGGACGCGTCCACTGCTCGCTGACCAGACGCACAATCAGGTCATCGAAGCTCGATGCCACCTCGTCGCCCTGCTCTTCGGCCAGTGCCTGTTGCCGCTGGGTATCATCGGACAGCAACTCGGCCAACGCCTGCGCCTTCTTGTCTTCCGCCGCCTTGCGTGCAGCTGCCTGGGCAGCCTTCTTCTTGGCGTCGTCCGCTGCTTTCTTCTTGGCAGCCTCGGCCGCAGCCTCTTTCTTGGCTGCTTCGGCCGCCGCCTTCTGCTTGGCCTCTTCCGCCGACTTCTGCTTGGCCGCTTCGGCCGCCGCCTTCTTGGCCGCTTCGTCAGCGGTCTTCTGTTTGGCGGCTTCGTCAGCCTTCTTCTTGGCGATGTCGGCCTGCTTCTTCTGTTCGACAGCCTGCTTGGCTTCCGCAGCCGCCTTGGCGGCCTCGGACTGTTTCTCGGCCTCAGCCTTGGCCTCGGCGGCTTTGGCCGCCGCTTCCGTTTGCTGCGCC
Source organism: Pseudomonas sp. PS02302 (assembly GCF_029959585.1). NCBI lineage: Bacteria > Pseudomonadati > Pseudomonadota > Gammaproteobacteria > Pseudomonadales > Pseudomonadaceae > Pseudomonas > Pseudomonas sp. PS02302. Next base: position 18 of record NZ_JASCON010000026.1, on the reverse strand, counting down.
TTTCGAGCGTCGTCGGCT
>NZ_JASCON010000025.1:0-61235 GCF_029959585.1 Pseudomonas sp. PS02302 | reverse complement strand
CAAGAGCTGTAAAAGATCGGCCTCTGGATGTGATGACCCCGGCGGCGCCCGGGCGGGCGCCGCCCTCCTCTTTCGTCTGACAGGAGTGCTTCATGGCAGCCCTGGAACAAACCACCGCCCAGAGCGCCGACAGCCTCGGTTTCGTCGGCATCGGCAAGACCTTTCCCGGCGTCAAGGCGCTCGCCGACATCTCCTTCAGCGTGCGTCCCGGCTCGGTGCACGCCCTCATGGGCGAGAACGGCGCTGGCAAGTCGACCCTGCTGAAGATCCTCAGCGGCTATCACGCCCCCACCACCGGCCACCTCAACATCGACGGCCAGGAACTGGTGTTCAAGAGCACCGCCGAAGCCATCCGCGCCGGCGTCGCCGTGATCCAGCAGGAATTGCAGCTGGTGCCGGAAATGACCGTCGCCGAAAATCTCTTTCTCGGTCACCTGCCGGCGCGCTACGGCATCGTCAATCGCGGCCACCTGCGCCGTCAGGCCCTGGACCTGCTCAAGGGCCTGGCCGAAGAGATCGACCCCAACACCAAGGTCGGGCGCCTGTCGCTCGGTCAGCGCCAACTGGTCGAGATCGCCAAGGCGCTTTCCCGTGGCGCCCGCGTCATCGCCTTCGACGAGCCGACCAGCTCGCTGTCCGCCCGCGAGACCGATCGGCTGATGACCATCATCGCTCGGCTGCGCGACGAAGGCCGGGTAGTGCTCTATGTCTCCCACCGCATGGAAGAGGTGTTCCGCATCTGCGACGCGGTGACGGTGTTCAAGGACGGTCGCCACGTGCGCACCATCGAGCGCCTGGCCGACATCACCCCCGACCAGCTGATCACCCTGATGGTCGGCCGCGATCTCGCCGACATCTACGACTACCGCCCGCGCGAGATCGGCGGCGGCTGCCTCAAGGTCGAGGGCCTGCTCGGTCAGGGCCTGCAGCAGCCGGTGGGCTTCGAGGTCTGCCAGGGCGAGATCCTCGGCCTGTTCGGCCTGGTCGGTGCCGGTCGCACCGAGCTGTTGCGCCTGCTGGCGGGTCTGGAAAAGCACAAGGCTGGCAGCCTGAGTCTCAAGGGCGCCCCGATCAGCCTCAGGTCGCCGCGTGACGCCATCGCCGCCGGCATCCTGCTGTGCCCGGAAGATCGCAAGAAGGAAGGTATCGTGCCGCTGGCCAGCGTGGCCGAGAACATCAACATCAGCGCTCGCGCCCATCACGCCAGCCTCGGCTGCCTGATCCAGGGGCGCTGGGAAAAGGCCAACGCCGAAAAGCAGATTCGCGCGCTGAACGTGAAGACACCCCACGCCGGGCAGAGGATCAAGAACCTTTCCGGCGGCAACCAGCAGAAGGCCATCCTCGGTCGCTGGCTGTCGATGCCCATGCAGGTGCTCCTGCTCGACGAACCCACCCGCGGCATCGACGTGGGCGCCAAGTCAGAGATCTACGCCATCATCCATGACCTCGCCGCCCGCGGCATCGCCGTGGTGGTGGTGTCCAGCGACCTGATGGAAGTCATGGGCGTGGCCGATCGCATCCTGGTGATGAGCGAAGGCGCCATCACCGGCGAGGTGGCCCGCGCCGAGTTCAACGACGAGCGCCTGCTGCAGCTCGCCCTGCCCCGTACCCGGGCCTGATGAAAACAAGAAAAGAGGTTCAGTCCATGTCCGCCCAACCCCACAGCCTGACCCCGCCGCGCCGCGGCTTCGACATGCGTCGCTTCCTCGACGACTGGGCCATGATGCTGGCCGCCGTCGTCATCTTCACCCTCTGCGCGCTGTTCGTGCAGAACTTCCTCTCGCCGCTGAACATGCGCGGTCTGGGCCTGGCGATCTCCACCGTGGGCATCGCCGCCTGCACCATGCTGTTCTGCCTGGCCTCCGGCCACTTCGACCTGTCGGTGGGGTCGGTCATCGCCTGTGCCGGGGTGGTCGCCGCGGTGGTGATGCGCGAATTCGACAGCGTCTTTCTCGGCGTCGCCGCCGCCCTGGCCATGGGCCTGGTGGTCGGCCTGATCAACGGCCTGGTGATCGCCAAGCTCAAGATCAACGCCCTGATCACCACGCTGGCGACGATGCAAATCGTGCGCGGCCTGGGCTACATCTTCTCCGACGGCAAGGCCGTGGGCGTCTCCCAGGAGCAGTTCTTCGTGTTCGGCAACGGCCAGCTGTTCGGCCTGCCGGTGCCCATCGTCATCACCCTGCTGTGCATCCTGTTCTTTGGCTGGCTGCTCAACTACACCACCTTCGGCCGCAACACCATGGCCATCGGCGGCAACGAGGAAGCCGCGCTGCTGGCCGGGGTCCACGTCGATCGCACCAAGATCATCATCTTCGCCATGCACGGGGTGATCGGCGCCCTGGCCGGCGTAGTGCTGGCCTCGCGGATGACCTCCGGCCAGCCGATGATCGGCCAGGGCTTCGAACTCACGGTGATCTCCGCCTGCGTGCTGGGCGGGGTTTCCCTGGCCGGCGGCATCGGCATGATCCGTCACGTGATCGCCGGCGTGCTGATCCTGGCGATCATCGAGAACGCCATGAACCTGAAGAACATCGACACCTTCTACCAGTACGTCATCCGCGGAACCATCCTGCTGCTGGCCGTGGTCATCGACCGCTTCAAGCAGCGCTAAACCCAGACTGTGCCCTCCCCCGCGGCGCCACGGGCCGTGCCGGGGACCGCTTTGCCCGTGAAATGCCCGAGGACAAGACAATGACCACGCCCAAACGCCCGCTCCGCTCCGCCCAGTGGTTTGGCAGCAACGACAAGAACGGCTTCATGTACCGCAGCTGGATGAAGAATCAGGGCATCCCGGATCACGAATTCCAGGGCAAGCCCGTCATCGGCATCTGCAACACCTGGTCCGAGCTGACCCCCTGCAACGCCCACTTCCGCAAGATCGCCGAACACGTCAAGCGCGGCATCTATGAAGCCGGTGGCTTCCCGGTGGAATTCCCGGTGTTCTCCAACGGCGAATCCAACCTCAGACCCACCGCCATGCTGACCCGCAACCTGGCCAGCATGGACGTGGAGGAAGCCATTCGCGGCAATCCGGTGGACGCCGTGGTGCTGCTCACCGGCTGCGACAAGACCACGCCGGCGCTGCTGATGGGCGCCGCCAGCTGCGACGTGCCGGCCATCGTCGTCACCGGCGGCCCCATGCTCAACGGCAAGCACCACGGCCGCGACATCGGTGCCGGTACCATCGTCTGGCAGATGCACGAGGCCTACAAGGCAGGCGCCATCGACCTCAACGAATTCCTCTCCGCCGAAGCCGGGATGTCGCGCTCGGCCGGTACCTGCAACACCATGGGCACCGCCTCCACCATGGCCTGCATGGCCGAAGCCCTGGGCACCTCGCTGCCGCACAACGCGGCCATTCCGGCGGTGGATTCGCGGCGCTACGTGCTGGCGCACCTGTCCGGCATGCGCATCGTCGAGATGGTGGAAGAAGACCTGCGGCTGTCGAAGATCCTCACCAAGGAAGCCTTCGAGAACGCCATTCGCGTCAACGCCGCCATCGGCGGTTCCACCAACGCGGTGATCCACCTCAAGGCCATCGCCGGCCGCATCGGCGTGGACCTGGAGCTGGATGACTGGACCCGGGTCGGCCGCGGCACCCCCACGATCGTCGATTTGCAGCCCTCCGGCCGCTTCCTGATGGAGGAGTTCTACTACGCCGGCGGCCTGCCGGCGGTGATCCGCCGCATGGGCGAAGCCAAGCTGCTGCCCCATCCCGAGGCGCTGACCGCCAACGGCAAGAGCCTCTGGGCCAACTGCGCCGAAGCGCCCATCTACGGCGACGACGAGGTCATCCGCGCCCTGGACAACCCGCTGCGCGCCGACGGCGGCATCTGCGTGCTGCGCGGCAACCTGGCGCCCAAGGGTGCGGTGCTCAAGCCCTCGGCCGCGACCCCGGCGCTCATGCAGCATCGCGGTCGCGCCGTGGTGTTCGAGAACCTGGAAGACTACAAGGCGCGCATCGTCGACCCGGACCTGGATATCGACGAGACCTGCGTGATGGTGCTGAAGAACTGCGGACCCAAGGGGTATCCGGGCATGGCCGAGGTGGGCAACATGGGCCTGCCGGCCAAGCTGCTGGCCAAGGGCATCACCGACATGGTGCGCATCTCCGACGCCCGCATGAGCGGCACCGCCTACGGCACGGTGGTCCTGCACGTGGCACCCGAGGCCTCGGCCGGTGGCCCGCTGGCGGTGGTCCGCGAAGGCGACATGATCGAACTGGACTGCGCTTCCGGGCGCCTGCACCTGGATATCCCCGACGCAGAACTGGCCGCGCGCCTGGCCGACTGGCAACCGCCGGCCGACCAGCTACTGGCCGGCGGTTATCGCCGCCTCTACGTCAACCATGTGCTGCAGGCCGACGAAGGCTGCGACTTCGACTTCCTGGTCGGTTGCCGCGGCGCCGAGGTGCCTCGCCACTCCCATTGACCGGCTCTACCCCCTCTCCCACCGGGAGAGGGTCGGGGTGAGGGGCTGGCGCAGCCTCTCGTTCCGGAACTCGGGGCCCTCTGCCCCACTCTTGCACAACAACAAACCGAAAAGGTGGTCGAGATGAAACGCACGTTAGCCCTCACCGGACTTGGACTGTCACTCATGATCAGCACCCTTACCGCCCAGGCGGCCGGCCTCACCAGCCAGCAGTCGAGCTTTGGCAAGCTGCCCGATGGCACCCCCATCGAGAAGTTCGTCCTGACCAACAGCCACGGCATGCAGGCCACCGTCATCACCTACGGCGGTGTGCTGCAGGCGCTCAAGGTGCCCGACCGCAAGGGCCACAGCGAAGACGTGGTCCTGGGCTTCGATGACGTCCAGGGTTATCTCGACAACCCCACCGTATTCTTTGGCGCCACCATCGGCCGCTTCGGCAACCGCATCGCCGAGGGCCGCTTCAGCCTCGATGGCAAGAGCTACCAGATCCCCCAGAACGACAAGACCAACGCCCTGCACGGCGGCCCCCAGGGTTTCAACACCAGGGTGTGGAAGGCCGAGCCGGCCAAGGGCGACGGCTGGGTCGGCGTGACCCTGAGCTATGTCTCCCCTGATGGCGAGATGGGCTTTCCCGGCACCCTGACCACCCAGGTGACCTACCAGCTGGACGAGCACAACCAGCTGACCCTCAAGTACCGCGCGACCACCGACAAGCCGACGGTGCTCAACCTGACCAACCACAGCTACTTCAACCTGGCCGGCGCCGGCAGTGGCACTGTGCTCAAGCAGGTGGCGATGCTCAATGCCGACACCTACACCCCGGTGACCGCCAAGCTGATCCCCACCGGCGAGTTGCCGACCGTGGCCGGCACGCCCATGGACTTCCGCAAGCCGACCGGCATCGGCAAGCACATCGCCGACGAAAATCAGCAACTGAAATACGCCGAACCCAAGCAGGGTGGCTATGACTTCAACTGGGTGCTCAACACCGCTGGCGATCTGCAGAAGGCCGCTGCCGTGGTAAGCGATCCGAGCTCCGGTCGCACCCTGACCCTCTACACCACGGAGCCGGGCGTGCAGTTCTATACCGGCAATTTCCTGGAAGGAAACATCAAGGGCAAGGCCGGCAAGACCTACGGCCATTGGGGCGCCTTCACCCTGGAAACCCAGCACTACCCGGACGCGCCCAACCAGCCGAACTTCCCCACCACCCGCCTGGATCCCGGCCAGACCTACACCCAGACGACCATCTTCAAGTTCGCCGGCAAGTAGGGCCTGCTCCGACTCAAGCAAAGGCCGCTCCCGGGAGCGGCCTTTGCTTTGGTGCTCCCCTCACCCCAACCCTCTCCCAGAGGGAGAGGGGGCAAAAGCGGAGCGCCTCTCGCCTCCGTGCCCCGTGCTCCGTGCTCCGTGCTCCGTAGCGTGGAAAACGGCGCAGCCTTTTCCACTGTCCTGCCATTGGCCTTTTCCATCACCCAATAAAAAACCCGGCGTCTCGCGACGCCGGGTCTTCTACCACTCAGGACTGCGCGATCAGATCGCGGCCTTGGTGTTCTCGCCGTTCACCAGACGCTGGATACCCAGCGGATTGGCGTTCTGCAGGGCTTCCGGGAGGAAGGCATCCGGGTAGTTCTGGTAGCACACCGGACGCAGGAAGCGATCGATGGCCAGGGTACCGACGGAGGTGCCGCGGGCATCGGAGGTCGCCGGATAGGGACCGCCATGGACCATGGCATCGCTGACTTCCACACCGGTGGGATAGCCGTTGAGCAACAGGCGACCAGCTTTCTGCTCCAGCAGGCCGATGATGGCCTCGAAGCGTTGCAGATCGGCGGGCTCGGCCAGCAGGGTGGCGGTCAGCTGGCCGTGCAGGCCTTGCAGCGCCTGGTGCAGCTGGGCTTCGTCAGCCACCTCGACCACCACCGTGGTGGGACCGAAGACTTCTTCCTGTAGCAGCTCGTCGTTTTCCAGCAACAGGCTCACATCAGCCTTGAACAGCTGCGGACGCGCCTGATTGCCTTCTTGGTTGGCACCGGCCAGGTGCTGCACACCGGAATGGGCCAGCAGCGCCGCCACGCCCTTCTCGTAGCTCTTCAGGGTGCCCGGATTGAGCATGGTCTGGGGCGCCTGCTCGTTCATGGCACCGGCCAGGCGCTCGAGGAAGCCGCTGAACTCGGGCGAACGCACGCCGATGACCAGACCCGGATTGGTGCAGAACTGGCCGCAGCCCAGGACCACGGAGGCCGCGAGTTCACCGGTGATGGCGTCGCCACGGGCCTTGAGTGCCTCGGGCAGGATCACCACCGGGTTGATGCTGGACATCTCGGCGAACACCGGGATCGGCTGCGGACGGGCCGCGGCCATGTCGCACAGGGCGCGACCACCGCGCAGCGAGCCGGTGAAGCCCACTGCCTGGATGGCCGGGTGCTTGACCAGCTGCTCGCCCACGCCACCGCCATAGATCATGTTGAACACGCCCTTGGGCATGCCGGTCTTCTCCGCGGCGCGCAGGATGGCATCGGCCACGTATTCGGCGGTGACCATGTGGCCGCTGTGGGCCTTGAACACCACCGGGCAACCGGCGGCCAGGGCCGCGGCGGTGTCGCCACCGGCAGTGGAGAAAGCCAGCGGGAAGTTGCTGGCGCCGAAGACGGCCACCGTACCCAGGCCGATGCGGTACTGACGCAGGTCAGGACGCGGCAGCGGCTTGCGCTCGGGCAGCGCGGTGTCGATGCGTGCACCGTGGAAGTCACCGCGACGCAGCACCTTGGCGAACAGGCGCATCTGGCCGCTGGTACGGCCGCGCTCACCCTGGATGCGACCAGCCGGCAGCGCGGTTTCCTGGCAGACCAGCTGGACGAAGTCGTCACCCAGGCCATCCAGTTCGTCGGCGATGGCATCCAGGAAGGCCGCGCGCTTCTCGGCGCTCAGCTTGCGGTACAGGGGCGCGGCCTGCTCGGCGGCGCGGGCGGCGGCATCGACCTCGGCCGCGGACGCTTGGAAGAATTCATAGGGCAGTTTCTCGCCAGTCGTGGCGTCGATGCTGTAGACCCGCACCTCGCCCTCGCCGCTGCGAGCGCCACCGATGTAGTTCTTGCCTTGAATCTGCATTGTTCTCGACTCCTTATACCTAGGGGTTCAGGGAAGACCACCCGCAAAGGGGAGGTCTTCGAAAGGGTGGCACGCTCAGTCTCAGAGCGGCCGGGCCAGCCTGTGCGATACCCACTCTAGCATCCGCATAGTCAGCAGTCATCATACAACTATCAGAGCTGCTGGACCTGCCCGGGCTGGAAGGCTGCCGTGCCGGCCTTGACGCCATTGCTCAGCGGCTCGCCGAATTCCGGCACCGCGATCTCGAATCGGTCGCCCGGCTCGACGCGCACACCGTCGGCGAAGGACAGGGTCGCCGTGCCGAAGAAATGCACATGGACATCGCCCGGTCGCAGGAACTGCGCATACTTGAAGTGGTGATACTCGAGGTTCTCCAGGCTGTGGCACATGTTGTCCTCGCCGGAGAGGAATTCCTTCTCCCAGACCACCTGCTCGCCGCGACGGATCCGGCTGGTGCCCGCCAGATGGCGCGGCAGCTCACCGGTGCGCAGCGCCGGACCGAAGCTGCAGTAGCGTAGTTTGGAATGGGCCAGGTAGAGATAGTTCTTGCGTTCCATCACGTGGTCGGAGAATTCGTTGCCCACCGCGTAACCCAGGCGATAGGGCGTGCCGTCGTCGCCGATCACATAGAGACCGGTCAGCTCGGGCTCTTCACCGGCGTCCTCGGCGAATTCCGGCAGCGGGATGTCGGCACCGGGACGCACCAGGATGCCGCCGTCGCCCTTGTAGAACCATTCCGGCTGGGCACCGGCCGTGCCGGTCGCGGGCCGACCGCCCTCCACGCCCCATTTGAACATGCGCATGGAGTCGGTCAGCTTGGCCTCCTCCTGGCTGTTCTGCTGGTGCATCTTGTCGCGGGTGGCGGCGCTGCCCAAATGGGTCAGACCGGTCCCGGTGACCAGGCAGTGCGCGGGGTCCTCGTGGTCCAGCGGCGGCAACAGGCGGCCGCCGTCGAGCAGCTCGGCATAGGCCGGTCCGGGCTCCAGGCCCAGGGTCTGCACCTGAGACTCCAGCGACACGCCGGCGCGGATGGCCTGCAGCGCCAGGGTCCGGGTGCTGGTCGCGCCCCGGACCTGCTGGACTTCGCCGCGCTCGACCACGCCGACGCGGCGCTGGCCCTGTTGGTCTTCGAACTGAATCAGGTGCATGGCATTCTCCTTGTTGGTTATCGCCTGAAGGAGACTTTACTCGGCGCTACGGGGCCTGCCTAATGAGAGCTCCCTATCCCGCGATAACCAACGGTTATTCCCATGCTGCCATCCCTGGGCTCCATAGCCTCCCGTCTGCGCCTGCGGCAACTGCGCCTGCTGATCGCCCTCGACGAGGAAGGCTCGCTGCACAAGGCCGCCGAACGCATCGCCATTTCCCAGCCCGGTGCCACCAAGGCACTGCACGAGATCGAGAGCACCCTGGGCGCCACCCTCTTCCTGCGCACCCACCAGGGCCTGCAACCCAACGACCTGGGCCGCTGCGTGATTCGCTATGCGCGGCTGATCGAGAGCGACCTGGCCCACCTGCGCGAAGAGATGCTCGGCATTCTCCAGGGCGAAGGCGGCCGGCTGGCGGTGGGGGTGATCATGGGCGCCGTGCCCCGCCTGATAGCCGCGGTGTCGCGCCTGGGTGCCGCGCAACCCCAGCTGGGTATCGAGATCATCGAGGACACCAGTGTGCGTCTGCTCGACCTGCTCGACGCCGGCCGCATCGAGGTGGCCATCTGCCGCAGCAGCGTCAGCCGCCGGCCGGATGCCTACGCCTGCCTGGAGGTGCGCGAAGAACGGCTGGAGATCGTCTGCCATCCCCGCCATCCGCTGGCGGAGTCGGAGACGCTGGGGCTGGCCGAACTGGTCGACAGTCGCTGGATCGTCTATCCGGCCAACCTGCCCATGCGCCTGACCCTGGAACGGGAATTCCGCGCGGCGGAACTGGAGTTTCCCCGCTATCCGGTGGAAACCTCCTCGACCTTCACCCTGCTCGGCCTGCTGCAGGAAGACGCCAGCCAGGTGGCCATGCTGCCCAGCGACATCGCCCAGTTCGGCGAAAGGCATGGCCTGCTGCGTCGCCTGCCGGTGGTCCAGCGCACCCGCAACGAGCCCTATTCGATCCTGGTGCGCCAGGGCGCGGGGTTGTCGGCGGCCGCGCAGCTGCTGCTGGAGCAGTGGCGGCTGGAAGCGTGAAACCTCTATCGCGGCCATGGCGGTCCGCCGATGCTGCCGCTCCTATAGATGAAAGCACTACGACTTGTCGCGATTTCGCCGAGTCTGACGTGACTAAACGCCTACTCGGATAGCCCCCTCTCCCCTCGGGAGAGGGTTGGGGTGAGGGTTGTCCCCTTCAGCGCAGTCTCCAGTGGAAAGGCTACGCCGTTTTCCACGCTACGTACTGCTGCGGCCTGAAATGCATCGCGGCCATGGGCCGCTCCTACGAAAGCATCATGCACTGTAGGAGCGGCCGCATCGGCGGACCGCCATGGCCGCGATAAACCATCAAAAAAACTAACCTCAATACGTCGGCAACGTCACCCCGTGGAACAGGGTCTCCAGCTCCTGCCGCGAGGGCGTCTGCATCGCCTCGGCGAGGACATCGCGGGTCAGGTGCGGCGCGAAGCGGCCGATGAAGTCGCACATGAAGCCGCGCAGGAAGGTGCCGCGGCGCAGACCGATCTTGGTCACACTGGCCTCGAAGAGGTGGCTGGCGTCCAGGCAGACCAGGTCGGCATCGGCTTTGTGATCCACCGCCATGTCGGCGACGATGCCCACGCCCAGGCCGAGGCGGACATAGGTCTTGATGACGTCGGCGTCCGCCGCGGTCAGCACCACGTTGGGCTCCAGGCCCTGGCGGGCAAAGGCCTCGTCGAGCTTGGAGCGCCCGGTGAAACCGAAGACGTAGGTCACCAGCGGCTGTTCCGCCAGGTGCTCCAGGGTGAGGTGCTCCACCTTGGCCAGCGGGTGGCCCTGGGGCACGATGACGCAACGGTTCCAGCGATAGCAGGGCATCATCACCAGGTCGTTGAAGCGCTCCAGCCCCTCGGTGGCGATGGCGAAGTCGACGGTGCCGTCGGCGGCCATCTCGGCGATCTGGGTCGGCGATCCCTGGTGCATGTGCAGGGCCACGTCCGGATACTGCTTGATGAATTCGCTGATCACGTCCGGCAGCGCATAGCGCGCCTGGGTGTGCGTGGTGGCGATGGACAGGGTGCCCTTGCGCTCGTTGGAGAACTCCTGGGCGATCTGCTTGATGCTCTCGCACTTGCGCAGGATCTCGCCCGCGGTCTGGATGATCCGCTCGCCCGCTGGGGTCACCCGGGTCAGGTGCTTGCCACTGCGCGCAAAGACCTCGACGCCCAGCTCGTCCTCGAGCAGACGAATCTGCTTGCTGATGCCGGGCTGCGAGGTATAGAGACTCTGGGCCGTGGCGGATACGTTCAGATCGTGGTGGGCGACTTCCCAGATATATCTCAACTGTTGCAGCTTCATGCCGGCTCCTCGCTGACCCCGTGCGCAAGCATATAACAGTAATGCAGCCCTTAAGCTTTTTCTAGACCGAAATCGAATTAAGTCGCGAAGGGCAAGGCTGACGCTTATGGATCAGCCCTGCCGCAGCGGCACCAGGTACACCGGGATGCGCGCGGTCTGCAGCAGGCAACTGGCGGTCCGCCCCAGGGGTGTCACCTGGGCGTCGCCCTGGCTGCGACTGCCGATCACCAGCAGATCCGCGGCGAACTCCTGGGCCTGCTTGAGGATGGCCGCGGGCGGATCGCCCTGCACCACCCGCACGGCACGCACCAGCCCCACCGTGGCCGGGGTTTCCAGCAGGTCTTCGCGCAGGGATTCGAACACCTGCTGCTCGATGGTCTCCAGGACCTGATCCAGACCGCCATTGCGCAGGCGGTCCAGGGATTCGCCATCCAGATGCTGCTGCAACAGGGTAGACGCCAGCAGGCCGAGCGGCTCCACCACATGGACGACATACAGCTGGGCCTGATGGATACGGGCGAGATTCAAGGCATGCTGAAAGACATAGGGCGAACACAGGCCCAGGTCCGTGGCATAGAGCAGAGAGCGGATCACGATTCCTCCTGACCAGATCGACCGACCTGACCGGTGCAACGCGGGATAGCCCTTTCCAGCGTAGCAGGGGAAAAACGTTTGCGCTGCGAACCGCGCGTTAGAGCCCTTTCAGGGCAGCTCTTCGGGCTCGCGTGCGGCGGTGGCCAGGATCGCCGCCGCCAGCGCCGGTTCGCGCAGCGGTGCCTGCACCGCACCGAGCAGCTCGCCGTCCCGGATCAGGAACAGCGCCGGCAGATGAAAGACGCCATAGCGCTGCACCAGACCGCCGCTGCGCTCGGCATCCACCCAGTACAGCCGCTCGACCGGCAGCTTCGCCGCAGGCAGCACCTGGCGCGCCAGCCGGCAGGAGGCGCAGCCGACGCTGGTGAAGATCAGCAGCGAGCGCCCCGGCGCCGCCAGCAGGACGGCATCCGCCGTCCCGTCGTCCAATTCCATCGCTTCCTCGCCTCACTCATCGTTAAGGCGCGCCCTCAGGCTTGCCAATAGCGTCGTAACCATTGTGAGCGGGCGGGACACGCGTTAAGGTGCCCCATCCTCTCCACCGTATTTTGCCTGCACGGGTCCCGTCCTGTCGCAGCGCCGTGACCGACGAGTAGCACCATGGCCGCACAGCCCCGCCTTAACGACCTCAACATCGAAGCCAACGAGCCGCTCATCACCCCCGAGCAGCTCAAGCAGGAGATCCCGCTGAGCGATCTCGCCGCCGACACCGTCGCCCAGGGCCGCCAGGTCATCCGCGATATCCTCGACGGCAAGGACCACCGCCTGTTCGTGGTGATCGGCCCCTGCTCGATCCATGACATCAAGGCCGCCCACGAATACGCCGAGCGCCTCAAGGTACTGGCCGCCCAGGTCAGCGACAGCCTCTATCTGGTCATGCGCGTCTATTTCGAGAAGCCCCGTACCACCGTGGGCTGGAAGGGCCTGATCAACGATCCCTATCTGGACGATTCCTTCAAGATCCGGGACGGCCTGCACATCGGTCGCCAGCTGCTGCTGGACCTGGCGGAAAAGGGCCTGCCCACCGCCACCGAGGCGCTGGACCCCATCTCCCCCCAGTACCTGCAGGATCTGATCAGCTGGTCGGCGATCGGTGCCCGCACCACCGAGTCCCAGACCCATCGTGAAATGGCTTCGGGCCTCTCTTCCGCGGTCGGCTTCAAGAACGGTACCGATGGCAGCCTGACGGTGGCCATCAATGCCCTGCAGTCGGTCTCCAGCCCGCACCGTTTCCTGGGTATCGACCAGCGCGGTCAGGTCTCGGTGGTGATGACCAAGGGCAATGCCTATGGCCATGTGGTCCTGCGCGGCGGCAACGGCAAGCCCAACTACGACTCGGTCAGCGTCACCCTGTGCGAGCAGGCGCTGGTCAAGGCCAAGGTCAAGCCGAACATCATGGTCGACTGCAGCCACGCCAACTCCAACAAGGATGCCGCCCTGCAGCCGCTGGTGATGGACAACGTCGCCAACCAGATCGTCGAGGGCAACAATTCCATCGTCGGCCTGATGGTGGAAAGCCACCTGGGCTTCGGCAGCCAGCCGATTCCGGCGGATCTGTCGCAACTGGAGTACGGCGTCTCGGTGACCGACGCCTGCATCGACTGGGCGATGACCGAGAAGAGCATTCTCGACATACACCGCAAGCTCAAGGATGTGCTGCCGCGCCGCGCGCGCAGCTGATCCGCCAGCGGATACAAAAACGCCGGGCTCAGCCCGGCGTTTTTCTTCCGCACCAGAGCCTGTTCAAAGTCTCGCGAGCTAGAGACAAACAAGGCGAAGCTGGCTGAGGAAGCGGATCGGACCCGCGCTCGGGTTTACGAATGGTAAATGAGCATTGCGACGGGGCCACCTTGGCCGGGCTGGCGACCCAGGCCAGTTTCAACGCCGTTTGGCCGACGCGCAGCAGACTTAGGACAGGCGCTCAGGCCAGCGGCGTCACCTGGCCACGCCGCTCCAGGTAGTGCTCCACATAGGAGCAGGAGGGAATGACGCTGTAGCCGCGGCTCTCGGCGTAGTTCAAGGCGTGCTCGGCCAGCCTAGCGGCCAGACCGCGCCCACGCAGGGCATCGGGGACGAAGGTGCGATAGAAATCCATCGTCTGCTTGCCCAGATCCATGTAGGCGAGATAGGCGCGTTGACCGTCGACAGAAAGCTGGAATTGATGATTGGCCTCATCGTGTTCCACGTGCAGGGATTCGTTCATGACTACTCCTTGGCGGTTTGGCTCCGCCTTATCCATTGTTATCGATGATACCCGAAGACGAGAACGCACCCTTCCTGTGCGGGACTGAGCCACAGCGCGTCAGACCCCTCCGGAAGAAGCAGGTTCTGACCAGCCGTCGCACCGAGAAATCACACTATATCAGGGCTGTTCACGCGGGAGCAGGCGCGGCTTTGACCTTGACAACTTCCGGTCATCCTCTAACGTTTTGAAACGTTCGTGGCTTTCAGCCATCCAAGCAGTTGCTGGTGCCGGGTGCGGGCATTCGGGGGCGAACACGGGGAGCAGAGAGGAATTTCCGCAAAAAATCCCTCTTCAACGGGTTCACTCAGTTTACTTACGACCGGTAATGAGTAGTATGTAGCCGCAATTTTCCACCTGGGAAATTGATCTTAAAACAGGATGTCTACCTCAAGGGGTTTACGATGAACAACGCTCTGAAATTCGCCGCCCTGGCTCTGGCCGCTGCTATGGCCACTGGTTGCAGCACCGCTAACAAGGAAAGCGAAGCTCGCCTGACCGCTACCGAAGACGCCGCTGCCCGCGCTCAGGCTCGTGCTGACGAAGCCTACCGTCACGCTGACGAGGCCCTGGCCGCCGCTCAGAAAGCTCAGCAGACCGCTGACGAAGCCAACGAGCGCGCCCTGCGTATGCTGGAAAAAGCCAGCCGCAAGTAAGCGCCTCGGCTGGAAAGGCGAGTGGCAACAGTCGCCTTTCCCGGAGCAAACAAAAAGCCCGCCATCTCAGATGGCGGGCTTTTTGTTTGTCTGGCCGGCTGAGCGCGCTCGGCCGGTCGCGATCACAGGGTCTTGGCGGGCGCCTTGGCCACCGTACCGGTAACCATGCCGGCAGGCAGGTCGGCGATTTCCACCGGCAGGCCGTCCTGGCCCTGGACCACGTCACGTACCGTGTTCCAGTTCACCGCGCTGTTGGCCTGCAGCAGGTCATCACGCTTGATCAGCGCATTGACCACCGCGGCTTGACGGTCGATGTCGGTCGGGTCGCCCTTGAGGTTGACCGGCTGATGGGCTTCCAGATAGAGCTTGCCCTGGCTCACGCCGAACTTGTAGGGCTCGTCGATGATGCGCACCGGCGTGCCGACTGGCAGCATGCCGACCAGTTCGGTGACGTTGAAGTTGTACATGCGGAAGCAGCCGTGGCTGACCTGCATGCCGATCCCGAACTTCTTGTCCGAGCCGTGGATGAGATAGCCCGGCAGGGTCAGACGGATCTTGTAGGGACCAAGGGGATTGTCCGGACCGGGCGGAACCACCTTGGGCAGCGGATCGCCTTCGGCGGCGTGCTCGGCACGGATGGATTCCGGCGGATACCAGGCCGGATCCTTGATCTTGTCCACCACCTTGGCCACGCCGACCGGCGAGCCCCAGCCATCACGACCGATGCCCAAAGGATAGGTGAACACCGAATGACCACCTTTGGGGTAGTAGTACATGCGGTATTCGGCGATGTTGATGACGATGCCTTCGCGCGGCCCGGGCGGCAGGATGAACCGCGTGGGCAGCACGATCTCGGTGCCGGCGCCCGGCAGCCAGGCATCGACGCCGGGATTGGCGGCCACCATTTCGGTGTAGCCCAGATCGTACTTCTGGCCGAGATCGGCGAAGGTGTCTTCGTAGGCGGCCTTGATGACCTGAACCTCGCCGACCACGTCTTCACCGGGTGGCGGCAGCGGCAACTCCAGTGCCTGAGCCGTACCCGCGCTCAACAGACCAAACAGCGAGAGGGAACCGACCAGGGTCGAAACGCGCGCGGGCATGGGATGAATCCTTGCAAGGAGCAAAAAGGTGACGGCGCGAATTGTACACGCCTCGATCGGCGTCCGGCAGGGCCTGGAGCCTGCTCAAAGGCTCGCGAGCTAGCGCCGAACCAGGCGAAAAGACCTGAGAAAGCGGAGTTTACGAGGTGTAAATGCGCATTCCGAAGGGATTTCAACACCGTTTGGCCGACGCGCAGCAGACGTTGGGCAGGCTCTCAAAAGACCTGTAACGGATTGGGCAGACCCCGTTTGGCGCCCTGCAGCCGCTGCATGCAGGCCGGGCAGAGGGTCTTGAGCCCCAGCGCCCGACGACTTAGCGCATGCATCCGGGGCCGCGCCGGCAGCAGGGTGCCGCACAGGGTCCGGTCGGTCGGCGAGCCCAGCTCCAGCTGCCGGGCGACGATATGCACCCGCCCCTCGCGGCAGGCGAACAGGTCGAGCTGGGCATCGGGCTGGATCAGCTGATAGCCGTGCATGGACCGGGAAAGGCGGGACATCGGGATACTCCAGGGGCGGATCCGCCGGGCGGTAGATTGGCCGGACCGGCGGGGCGCGCAACCTTAGCGGAAAGCCTCGCCGGGGAAAAGTCCGACGTTCAGTCGCGCAGCAGCGGCTGCAACTGGGGCCAGGCGTTGTCCAGCAGGCGTTGCTGGGCATTGGCCTGGGGATGGATGCCATCCGCTTGCATGAAGGCGGGATCACCGCCTACCCCTTCGAGCAGAAAGGGCACCAGGGCCACCTGCTGGGCCTTGGCCACGTCGGTATAGACCTGGGCAAAGCCGTCGGTATAGCGCGGTCCGTAGTTGGGCGGTAGGCGCATGCCCAGCAGCAGCACGCGCGCGCCCCTGGACTTGGCCTGCTCCACCAGGGCGCTGAGGTTGCGCTCGAACTGGGCCAGCGGCTGGCCACGCAGACCGTCGTTGCCGCCCAGCTCGATGGCCACCACCGTGGGCTGGTGGTCGGCCAGCAGCTGGGACAGGCGCGCCAGGCCACCGGCGGTGGTGTCGCCACTGATGGACGCATTCACCACCTGATAATCGAGCTTCTGCTCCTGCAGGCGCCGCTCCAGCAGCCGTACCCAGCCCTGGCCTTCGGCGAGGCCGTAGCCGGCGCTGATGCTGTCACCCACTACCAGCAGGGTGCGCGCCATGGCCAGCGGTGTCAGGGTCAGGCAGAGCACGGCAAGCAGCCAGGCAATGCCTTGGCGCAAAGGCGCACTGGACTTCGCCCGGTTTTTTGACTCTAACTCGCCACAGCCGCCCGCGTGCGGGCCCTTCGAATACGGCATCGGAATCCTCATGAGCGAAGTCATACTGCTGGCACGCGACCTTAGCAAGGTCGTCACGGGCGCGGAAGGCGCGCTGCCGATCCTCCAGGCGCTGGATCTGCAACTGGAGGCCGGCGACAGTTTGGCCATCATCGGCAGCTCGGGTTCCGGCAAATCCACCCTGCTCGGCCTGCTGGCCGGTCTCGATCTGCCCAGCGGCGGCGAGGTCCATCTCGCCGGTCAGCGGCTGGACACCCTCGACGAAGACGCCCGCGCCCGGCTGCGCGCGGAACGGGTGGGCTTCGTCTTCCAGTCCTTTCAGCTGCTGGACAGCCTCACGGCACTGGAAAACGTCATGCTGCCGCTGGAACTGGAGGGCGTGCGCCAGGCCCGGGAACAGGCAGTGGCCCTGCTGGAACGGGTCGGCCTGGGCGAACGGCTGCGTCATTACCCGCGCCAGCTCTCCGGCGGCGAGCAGCAGCGGGTGGCCCTGGCGCGAGCCTTCGCGCCGCGACCCAGCATCCTTTTCGCCGACGAACCCACCGGCAATCTCGACAGCCGCACCGGCGCCCATATCAGCGATCTGCTGTTCGAACTCAACCGCGAGCGGGGCACCACGCTGGTGCTGGTGACCCATGACGAACGCCTGGCCGCGCGCTGCGCCCGCCAACTGCGCCTGGAAGGCGGTCGGCAGGTCGCGGCATGAGGCGCACCGGTCTACCCTTCGCCCGGCTGTTCGGCCTGGCCTGGCGCCAGAGTCTGAGAGAACTCCGCGCCGGCGAGATCCGCATGCTCTGCCTGGCGCTGGTGATCGCCGTCGCGGCCAGCGTCGCCATCGGCTACTTCACCGCCCGCCTCGGCGCGGGCATGGCGAATCGCGCCAGCGAATTCCTCGCCGCCGACCTGGTGCTGCTGGGCAGCGAACCGCCCCGTCCGGAACAGGTGGACGCCGGCCTGCAGCTCGGCCTCGAACACAGCCGCTCGCTCAACTTCAGCACCATGGCGGCAGGTGCCGAGGCCCTGCAACTGGCCAGCGTCAAGGCGGTCCAGGCCAACTTCCCCCTGCGCGGCGAGGTGCGCAGCGCCGCGCTACCGGACGGTCCCGAACAGCCGGGCGGCGCGCCGGCGCCCGGGGAGGCCTGGGTCGAGCCGCGCCTGCTGCTGGCGCTGGATGCCAAGGTTGGCGACCGCCTGGACATCGGCCGCAAGGCCCTCACCATCACCCGCGTGCTCACCTACGAACCCGACCGCGCCGGTGACTTCTACAGCCTGACGCCCCGGGTGCTGATCAATCTCGACGACGTGGCCGCCACCGGGGTCATCCAGCCCGGCAGTCGGGTGCGCTATCGCGAACTCTGGCGCGGCGAATCCCAGGCACTGGCCGCCTATCGCCAGGCCCTCACCCCGGCCCTGGCCGCCAACCAGCGCTTCGAGGGACCGGGCGACGGCAATCGGCAACTGGGCAACGCCCTGGAACGCGCCCAGCGCTACCTCGGCCTGGCCAGCCTGGTGGCGGTGGTGCTGGCCGGTGTAGCGGTGGCGCTGTCGGCCAATCGCTTCGCCGCGCGGCGCTTCGACGCCAGCGCCCTGCTGCGCTGCCTGGGCCTGACCCGGCGCGACGCCCTGATGCTCTACGGCCTGCAACTGGGGCTGCTGGGCCTGGCGGCAAGTCTGCTCGGCGCCCTGCTCGGCTGGCTGGCGCAGCTGGTGCTGTTCGAGCTGCTGCACGGACTCTTGCCGGCGCGCCTGCCGGCCGCCGGGATCGGTCCGGCGCTGGCCGGCATGGGCACCGGGATGGTCGCCCTGGTCGGCTTCGCCCTGCCGCCGCTGGCCGCCCTGGGGCGGGTCCCGCCACTGCGGGTGTTGCGCAGCGACCTGCAGCCCGTGCCCCTGCGCACCTGGCTGGTCTATGGCTGCGCCCTGCTCGCGCTCGGGCTGATCATGTGGCGGCTGTCGCTGGATCTGCGCCTGACCCTGGCGCTGCTGGTGGGCGGCCTGCTCGCCGGGCTGCTGTTCGGCAGCCTGCTGTACCTGGCCCTGCGCGGCCTGCGTCGGGGGATGCAGGGTGCGCCCCTGGCCTGGCGGCTGGGGCTGGGTCAGCTGCTCCGATACCCCCTGGCAGCGGTGGGCCAGACCCTGGCCTTCGGCCTGATCCTGCTGGCCATGAGTCTGGTGGTGCTGCTGCGGGGCGAGTTGCTGGAGCGCTGGCAGGCGCAATTGCCGGCCGAGGCACCCAATCACTTCGCCCTCAATGTCCTGCCGGACGAGCGCCAGGCCTTCGCCACGGCAGTGGACAAGCTCTCGCCCCACGCCAGTCCGCTCTATCCCATCGTGCAAGGGCGGCTGGTCAGCGTGAAGGGGCATCCCGCCCAGGAAGGGCTGGAAGACGACTCCCGCGGTGGCCGTGCCACCCGGCGCGATCTCAATCTGACCTGGTCGGCTGGGTTGCCGGACGGCAATCGCCTGGAAGCCGGTCAGTGGTGGGATGCGCTGCCCGCTGGCGAGCTACCCGGCGTCTCGCTGGAAAGCGAACTGGCGCGCAGCCTCGGCGTCGGCCTGGGCGACACCCTGGGCTTCATCATCGGTGATCGCCAGATCGAGGCGCGGATCACCAGCCTGCGGCAGGTCAGCTGGGACAACTTCCAGCCGAACTTCTTCGTCATCTTCGCCCCGGGTGCCCTGGAGGGTGTGCCCTTCACCTATCTGGGCAGTTTCTACCTGCCGCCCGGTCACGACCGCGAGTTGCTGAACCTGGCCCGGCAATTCCCGGCGGTGACCCTGCTGCCCATCGATGCCCTGCTCGATCAGCTGCGCAGCATCCTGCGCCAGGTCAGCGTGGCGGTGGAGTTCGTGCTGCTGTTCGTGCTGGCCGCCGGTATCGCCGTGCTGCTGGCCGGCCTGCAGGCGACCCTCGACGAACGCATCCGCCAGGGCGCCCTGCTGCGCGCCCTGGGTGCCCGGCGCGAATTGCTGCAACGGGCAAGGCGCACCGAATTCATCCTGCTCGGCGGCGCCAGTGGCTTGCTCGCGGCGCTCGGTTGCGAGATCGTCAGCGCCCTGCTCTACCGGCTGGCCTTCGACCTGGACTGGCAACCCCATCCCTGGCTGTTGCTCCTGCCGGTGCTGGGCGCCCTGCTGGTCGGCACGGCGGGCCTGCTGGGCACGCGGCGGGCCCTTACCGCCAGTCCGTTACTGATCCTGAGAGAAAGCTGATCCATGAGTCGCTACCGTCCGCCGCGCACCGCCGGCACGCCCCTGATCACCGCCGCCGGCGAAGCCCGGCTGCGCGCCGAACTCCACGAGCTGTGGAACGTGCGCCGGCCCCAGGTCACCCAGGCGGTGAGTGAGGCGGCCGCCCTGGGCGATCGCTCGGAGAACGCCGAGTACATCTATGGCAAGAAGATGCTGCGCGAGATCGACAGCCGAGTGCGCTTCCTGCGCAAGCGGCTGGAGAATCTCAAGGTGATCCGCGAGCGCCCGGCGGATCCGGGCAAGGTCTATTTCGGCGCCTGGGTCACCCTGGAAGACGATGACGGCGCCGAGAAGCGCTATCGCATCGTCGGCCCGGACGAGCTGGACCTCCGGCAGAACCTCATCAGCATCGACTCGCCCCTGGCGCGGGCGCTGGTCGGCAAGGCGCTGGACGCGGAAGTCCGCCTGCAGACGCCGGCTGGCGAACAGCGCTGGTACATCGTCGAGATCGCCTATCCGGAAGAAGCGGGCTAGCGCCGGCGGGTGATCACGCCCTGCCGCGCCACCCGGGTCAATTCCCGCACCAGGGGTGCGAGACCGGCCTGGCCGGGCGACTGCACCACGGCGAAGTCGAAGCTGTCGTCGGCAAAGCCAAGCAACTGTTCGGCGCGCTCGGCGAAGCGGATCTGCAGTGTGCGGCTGTGGGGCCAGCGCCTCGGCCAGCCTTCGAGATAGCGCAGCAAGGTGGGCTGGTCGGGACCGCCGAGCAGGATGGCGGGATGACAGGCAAGCTTGCCCTGGGTCAGGGGGGTAAGGCGTAGCGGGAGCGGTAGCATGGACGAAATTCCGCCTCGTGGATCCAGCTGGGCGGTAGTACGAGGCCTGTTCCGTCCAGCGCTTTAGCGGTATTTGTAAGCGCCCCGCAAGTTGCTGTTTAAATCGGCGCAGGATCATCCTAGGGAGGGCCCGACTGCCCTGTCAAGCGGGCTTCAGCCGTCTTCGCGGCGGATCGCCCTGGGGCTCGTCGCCGCCACGGCCGGTGCCTCCAGGCGCGCCCGTTCACGACTGAAGGCCACCCGGTACTTGTTGACGCTGGCGACGTAGTTGACCACCCCGATACCCACCTCCTCGGCGGCGATGCGCTCGACCTGGAAGAACCAGCGATCGCCGTCCAGGCCCTGCTTGCGCGCCTTGGCCCTGAGCGCCTGGACGCGCTCCGGTCCCAGGTTGTAGGCCGCCAGGGTAAAGGCGCGGCGCTCGCGCTCGGCAAGCCGCGGACTGGAGAAGAACTCCCGCCGCAGGCGCGCCAGATAGCGGGTGGCGGCCTTGACGTTGTCCTCGGCGGAATGCAGGTTGCGCACCCCGACGCTGCGCGCCGCCCGCGGGGTGATCTGCAGCAGCCCCGCGGCGCGGCCGGCACCGCGGGCGTGGGGATCGAGGCCGGATTCCTTGTAGGCCATGGCGGCCAGGGTCAGCCAGTCGAAGTCATAGGCCTTGGCGTAGCGCTGCAGCAGCGGTCGCACCTGGGCCAGGCGCTTGCGGTCATGGGCCTGTAGCGGATCGCGCACCTGGTAGCGGCGCGCATAGGCCTGGCGAAAGGCCTGGTCATCGTCGCGTGCCTGGGGTTGCCGGGCGAAGGCCCGTATCCGTTCGGCCAGCCGGTGCGCTGGCGCGCGCAGATACCAGAGCTGCGGCTGGTCATGGGCCACCACCACCCGATCGGCGACCCGCAGGCGTGACAGCACCCGCGCCCAGCGATGGGCCAGGCCGGCTTCGACGACGCTGAGCGGATAGATGCCGGCCTGGGTCAGTTCCAGGACGTCTTCCACCGCCAGGGTCGGATCGGCCCACTCGATCTGCACCGGCCGCAATCTGCGCTTTTCCAG
The DNA here is from genome assembly GCF_029959585.1 of Pseudomonas sp. PS02302. NCBI lineage: Bacteria > Pseudomonadati > Pseudomonadota > Gammaproteobacteria > Pseudomonadales > Pseudomonadaceae > Pseudomonas > Pseudomonas sp. PS02302. Next base: position 39,280 of record NZ_JASCON010000025.1, on the reverse strand, counting down.
CTGGACGTTGAGCCGTTCCAGGGCCGGGCCGGCGGCGCTGCCCTGGGGTAGCACCACCCGGCGCCCGGCCAGTTGTTCCAGATGACGTGGCAGGCGCTGGCCGCGTCCACCCACTACCACCAGGCTGGCGGGCGCCGCCACCGACGCGGCGATCAGCGCCGAATGCGGCGGTGGCAGCAGGGTTTCGCCCGGCGCCACCAGATCGCCCTCGCCTCTTTGCAGCGCCGCCAGGAGGTCGTCCTTGGCCTTGGGCACGAAGACCAGGCGCAGCGGCCGGCCCCCGGGCTGGTGCTGCAGGTAGCGGGCGAAGGCCTGCAGGCGCCGATACTCGATGCCCAGGGCCTGGCCGTTCCATTCGCCGGAGCTGTGGCGACTCTGGTTGACCAGGACGCGCAACTCGCCGGTACGCTCGATGGCAGTCAGGTCGCGGGCCGCGACATGCCGCGGTGCTTCGGGTGGCAGCGCGCCGAGCCGCGCCTGGGCGGAACCGGCGAGCAGGCAGCCGAGGATGACAAGGGTGAATCGAAACGGCATCCAGGACTCCTGACCTGGCCGGGACAGCGCCGATAGCACCCGGACTACGGATAGAATGAGCGAACAAAGTCTGTAGAAGGTCCGCACCATGCAATTGATCGACATCGGCGTCAACCTCACCCACCCCAGTCTGCTCAAGGAGGTGGACGCGGTGATCGAGCGGGCCCAGGCCGCCGGTGTGATGCAACTGGTGCTGACCGGTACCACCCTGGAAGACAGCGAGAACGCCCTCAACCTCTGCCTGCGCCTGGATGCGGGTGAAGCCCTGTTCAGCACCGCGGGCGTCCATCCCCACGAAGCCTCGACCTGGAACGCCGCCGCGGCCAGGACCCTGCGTGACCTGGCCGGCCAGCCCAAGGTGCGGGCCCTGGGCGAATGCGGCCTGGACTTCAATCGCGACTTCACCCCGCGACCGCAGCAGGAGCGCTGCTTCGAGGAACAGCTGGCCCTGGCCGCCGAATTGCGCCGCCCGGTGTTTCTCCACGAACGCGACGCCAGCGAGCGGATGCTGGCGATCCTGCGCGACTATCGCGATCATCTGCCGGCCGCCGTGGTGCACTGCTTCACCGGCGAGCGCAAGGCGCTCTACGGCTACCTGGATCTCGACCTGCACCTGGGCATCACCGGCTGGATCTGCGACGAGCGCCGTGGCCTGCACCTGCACGAACTGGTCGGGCAGATCCCGGTCGGCCGACTGATGCTGGAAACCGATGCCCCCTACCTGCTGCCACGCACCCTCAGACCCAAGCCGCGCCATGGCCACAACGAGCCGGCCTTCCTGCCGGAGATCCTGCGCACCGTGGCGCGCCTGCGCAACGAAACGCCCGAGCAGACCGCCCTGCACACCACTGCCACCACCCGCGCCTTCTTCGACCTGCCGGAGATCGCCGAGCCAGAGCGGGTCGAGGAATACGACTAGGCGCGGAGCGCCGCTGCGCTAAAGTCGCGCAGGCCGGGGCCGTTAACCTCAGGGCTTGTTCCGCGGCGTCACCCTGCTCCCTGCAGGACGTTGACGCCAGTCAAGATCCGGGGCGCGCCGGCCTGCCAGGCTGTGCGGCCCCGCCGACTGGATGCCCCCTTATGTTTGCCTGGCTGCGCGATATTTCCCTCAAGTACAAATTCTGGGCGGTCAATGCCGTCGCCTTCGTCACCAGCCTCTTGCTGGTGCTGGTCGCCATGCAGCTGGAAGTCTCCGGTCGCGCCGAGCAGCTCAAGGCGGTCAAGGCCGCCGTGGGCGACGCGGCGGCCAGGCTGAGCGCCCCGACCTTCGGCGACATCTTTATCGCCCGGGCGCCGGAATACGCCCTGGCCGTGGGTGTGTTGATGCTGGTGCTGCTGGTGGCCTCGCAGCTCCTGATCCGCTTCATCCTCGGCAATCTGCAACGCCTCAAGGACACCATGCTGCGGGTGGAGCGCGACGGCGATCTCACCGCCCGGGTCGAGGTGCGCGGGCGTGACGAGGTCGGGCAGATGACCCAGGCCTTCAACGCCATGCAGGACAGCTACACCCGCGTCGTCGGTACCGTGGCCGCCAGCGCCTCGCGCCTGGACGAAGGCGCCGGGCGCCTGGCCAGCGGCATGCAGGGCGTTCGCGGCGGCATGCACGATCAGCAGCACGAGACCGACCAGGCGGCCACCGCGATCAACGAGATGAGCGCCACCGTGCAGCAGATCGCCGAGCACGCCGCCGGCACCCGCGACCAGTCCCAGGAAGCCGATCGCCTGGCCGGCGCCGGCCAGCAGGCGGTGGAGCGCGTCGGCCAATCCATCGCCGACCTCTCCCAGGGCGTGCAGCAGACCGCGGTGATGATCCAGGAGCTGGCCGAGAACAGCGAGCGCATCACCAGCGTGGTCAACGTCATCCACGGCATCGCCGAGCAGACCAACCTGCTGGCGCTCAACGCCGCCATCGAGGCGGCCCGCGCCGGCGAGGCCGGCCGTGGCTTCGCCGTGGTGGCCGACGAGGTACGCAACCTGGCCAAGCGCGTCCAAGGCTCCACCGACGAGATCACGCGCATGGTCGACAGCCTCCAGGCCGGCACCCGCGATGCCGTGGAATTCATGCGCGAGAGCTCGCTCAAGGCCGACGACTGCGTGGTCCAGGCCGGCGCCGCCGGGCAGGCCCTGGCCGACATCACCGCCGCCGTGACCCTGATGCGCGACAGCAACACCCAGATCGCCGTGGCCGCGGAGCAGCAGGCCCAGGTGGCAGAAGAGATGAGCAGGTCGGTTGTAGGCATCCGCGATGTCACGGAAAGGACCATGCTGCTGACGCAGGAGTCGGCCAGCACCAGCACCGAACTGGCCGCCCTCGCAGGAACCCTGAATCAGGCGATCCGCCAGTTGCGCCTATAGCCTCCATAGCGAGAGCGCATTCGCGCGGTTGCCCGACAGGCGGCAAGATGCCCGCACGTTTTTGGAGAACCACCATGCGCTCGGTCACCACCCTCACTTCCGCCGCTCTGCTGTTGCTGGGTCTGGGCTGCATCGCCCAGGCGCTCGGCAACCCGCATCCGCAACCGCTGATCCTGGCGGCCGTCGTCTGTCTGGTGGCCTTTGCCCTGCAGGAACCCGACGCCCTCCCCGTGCCTCAGTCTTTGCGCGTCTGACGGTCACGCAGCTGGCGTTTCAAGGCTTTCAGCGCCCTCGATAGCGCCGCCGGATCGGCGGGTCGACCGGCATAGCGCTGTGCCTGGAATTCCGCGGAGAACGCCATTATCGCCGCGCGTGCCGCCGGCAATTCGGCCATGGCGCGCCCGGCGAAGCTGCCGGCAGGCTCGCCGCCTTGCCGCTTTACCCCCTGGCGCGCCAGCAGGCGCTCGAACTGGCCAAAGCGCGTCAGCAGGGGATCGCGGGTCCGCTGCCAGGGCTTGAGCACCAGCAGCGCCATCACCCCGAGAACGCCCAGCACCACCACTGCCAGCAGCAGCCCCAGCCGTTGCAGCGAGCCCTCGCCGAGCAGCCGCTTGAACAATTCGCCCTGGGTGTCTTCCTGGTAGTTGAGCACCCAGCGCTGCCAGCCATAGTTGACGCGGTCCCAGCCCAGACGCAGTTCATTGAGCCAGGCCAGGTTGCGATAGCGATTGGCGGCGAAGGGATTGTCGGCGAGGAATTCGCTGGCCGCGCCCTGGGCCGCCAGGGCTTCCTGCAAGCCGCGCTCGATTCGCTCGGGCGCTACCTGGGCGGTGGGATCGACGCTGATCCAGCCGCGCCCTGGCAGCCAGTATTCCACCCAGGCATGGGCATCGAATTGCTGCACCAGCAGATAGCCACCCGCCGCGTTGAATTCACCGCCCTGGTAGCCCGCCACCACCCGCGCGGGGATGCCCGCCACCCGCAGGGCAAAGGTCATGGCGCCGGCATAATGGGCGCAGAAACCGCGACGGTTGTCGAAGAGAAAGGCGTCGATGGCATCGACGCTCGCCGTGGGCGGCTGCAGGGTGTAGACGAAGGGCTGCTGGCGGAAATAGGCGAGGATCGCCTGGGCCAGGGCCTCGGGCGTCGACGCCTGGGTCTTGAGCTGGGCCACCCAGGCACGGGTGCGCGGTTCGCCGCCACTGGGCAGCTGCAGCGCGCGGCGCTGGCTAGAGGCGGACAGCCGCTCCGGCTCGCGGATGGCCTGCGGCCAGCTGGACACCCAGTAGAGCAGCGCCTGGTCCACCGGGCGGCGGCGCTGCAGGTGGAAGTCGCTGGCCAGGCGCACGTCGCGCTGATCGCTGCGCGCCACGTCCAGGCCATAGAGCCAGGGCCGACCGCTCGGCTCCATGACCACCTGATAGTCCAGCCGGGCGCCGCCAGGCGTCCAGGCCGGTTCCGGACTCCAGGCGGTATCGGGATCCACCGACCAGCGCGCGCCATCGAAGCGCTCGTAGGTGGTGGCCCGCCAGTAGAGGTCACGCTGCGCGGGCCGGTCACCGGCGAAGCTGACCCGGAACACCCGCTCCGCGGATTGCGAGAGCTGGGCGATCTCCCCGGGTGCCATGCTGTCGCCCAGTCCGGTGCGCGCCTGGTCGCCCGGTTGCGGCAGCGACCACAGCGGACCGATGCGCGGAAACACCAGGAACAGCAGCAGCATCAGGGGCACCGCCTGCAGCAGCAGGGTGCCGGCGACCTTCAGCGTCGCCAGCGGCCGACTGGCCAGAGCGCTCTGCTGCAGACCGATCAGCGCCGCCACCAGCGCGGTCACCGGCAGCAGGCTGTAGAGCGCGGCGAGCAGACCGTCCTCGAACAGGTAGGCGATCACCACCGCGAAGAAACCCAGGTAGATCACCACCAGGGCATCGCGGCGACTGTGCATCTCGATCAGCTTGAGGGCGAAGGTCACCAGCAGCAGCACGGCACCGGCGTCCAGGCCGATGAAGGAGCCGCGCGACAACCAGATGCCGCCCATGGTCAAGAGCAGCAGGCCGCCCTTCTCGATCCGCGTCGGCGCCCGCACCCGCATGCGGAACAGCAGCACCCGCCAGCCGGCGCAAAAGGCCCAGAGCAAGCCGACCCAGGGCGGCAGATGGGTGAGGTGCGGCAGGATCACCAGGGCCTGGGCCACCAGCAGCCAGATCAGGGCGATGCGCGGAATGGGTTGCGGCACGGCGGTGCTCATGTCGGCCGTCCGAACAGGGCCAGGGCCTGCAGCGCCGCGTCACGCTGGCTCTCGCCGGTGGCCGGTGCCAGCTCCACCGCGGGCAGGCGTAGGCCGAAGCGCAGCTGGCGGGCGCTGCAGTCCAGCACCGCCTGACACAGCCAGGACAGCCGGGTCTCGGTGTCGCCATCGAGTACGCTGAAATCCAGCCAGAGTTCGCTGCCGGCCAGGGCGGTGAAGTCCTTGACCAGCAGGCCCTGCCCGCGGGAAAAGGCCTTCCAGTCCAACCGCCGGCGCGAATCGCCGGGCTGATAGGGCCGCAGACCCTGGAAGTCGTCGGCGCCCTGTCCCACCTGGCGCTGGCCTTCCTCGCCGCCGGCATCCTGGCCGCTGCGCAGCGGCGTCGTGGTCGCCAGGGGCTGCGGATAGACCAGGGCGCGCACGTCCAGGTCCAGCCAGCTCCAGGCGACGAACAGGCCGAGCGGAAAGCGGCTCTCCACGCGCAGCCGTCCGGGCCTCAGCCAGCCGCGGCTCGGCGCCGGGTGAAAGATCTGCAGGGCGACGCTCTCCTCCGCCGGTACGTCGCTGAGCACCAGCGGCTCGTTACGCCAGCCCAGGGCGATGCCCTGGTGCGCGCGGCCACTGCTCTCCAGGCGCAGGCGAAATCCGGCGACCTCCCCGGCGAACACCGGGCTGGTGCCGCCGCCGACCAGTTGCAGGCCGGCCAGGTTGCGATAGGTGTGCAACATGGCCACCAGCGCCAGGGAAAACAGCAGGAAGGTCAGGCCATAGGCCAGGCTGTTCTGGTAGTTGATGCCGGCCAGCAGCATCAGCAGCAGGGCGATGGCGAAGGCGCCGCCCTGGCGGGTGGGCAGGATGAAGATGCGTCGCTGATCGAGGGTGATGCGATTGGCCGGCGGAATCCGCCGTGTCAGCCAGCCGTCTCGATAGCGCTGCCAGGCGCCGCCGGTCACAGCGCCGGGACTTCGCGCAGCAGCCACTGCACCAGGGCGCCGCCACCGTGCCCGGCAGGATCGGCGATGTCGCGCAGGCGATGGCCGGCCACCGCTGGCAGCACCGTCTGGACGTCCTCGGGCAGCACGTGGTCGCGCCCCGCCAGCAGCGCCCAGGCCCGCGCCGCGGCCAGCAGCGCCAGGCTGCCGCGTGGCGACAGGCCGAGGGCGAAGGAGGTCTGGGTGCGGGTGGCCTCCACCAGGCGCAGCACATAGTCCACCACCGCCTCGCTGGCGTGGATGCGCGGCACCTCGGCCTGGATCAGCCGCAGCTGGGCGTGATCCAGCAGGGGCTCCAGCCGCGGCAGCTGCTCGCGTCCGGAACCGCCGAGCAGCAGCGCCCGCTCGGCGGCGCGGCCGGGATAGCCGAGCGACAGGCGCATCAGGAAGCGATCGAGCTGGGATTCCGGCAGGGCGAAGGTGCCGCCCTGGGAGATGGGATTCTGGGTGGCGATGACAAAGAAGGGATCGGGCAAGGGCCGGGTGGCGCCCTCGATGGTCACCTGCCCCTCCTCCATGGCTTCCAGCAACGCGCTCTGGCTCTTGGGCGTGGCGCGATTGATCTCGTCGGCCAGCAGCAACTCGGCGAACACCGGCCCGGGATGGAAGACGAACTGCCCGCTGTCGCGATCGAACACCGAGGTGCCGAGGATATCGCCGGGCAGCAGGTCCGAGGTGAACTGGATGCGCTGGAAGGACAGCCCCAGCACCTTGGCCAGGGCATGGCTGAGGGTGGTCTTGCCCATCCCGGGCAGGTCCTCGATCAGCAGGTGACCCCGCGCCAGCAGGCAGGCCAGCGCCAGCCTGACCTGGGTTTCCTTGCCCAACAAAACGCCGTCTACCGCCTTGAGACAGGCGTTCAACCTATCGTGCATGCCCTGAGGTCTCTCGCCTTGCGCCGACCCGAGAAGGAGTCGGCCTGCAGAACGAGAATAGCAGCACCTTTTGCCGGCGACCGCCGCCCCGGAGGTTTACCGCTTATTTCAGGGTGGCGAGGATCTCTTCCACGGCGCGGGCCGGATCGGCGGCGCGGGCGATGGGCCGGCCGATCACCAGGTAGTCGGAGCCGGCATCCAGGGCTTCGCGCGGGGTGAGGATGCGGCGCTGGTCGTCCAGGGCACTGCCGGCCGGACGGATGCCGGGGGTGACCAGTTGCAGCGCCGGCTGCGCGGCCTTGAGCGCCGAGGCTTCCTGGGCCGAGCAGACCAGCCCGTCCAGGCCAGCGCGAGCGGCCAGACCGGCCAGGCGCAGGACCTGCTCCTGGGGATCCACGTCCAGGCCGATGTCGGCCAGGTCCTCGCGCGCCATGCTGGTCAGCACGGTGACACCGATCAGCAGCGGCTTGGGACCGCTCATGGCCTCCAGGGTCTCGCGGCAGGCGGTCATCATGCGCAGGCCGCCCGAGCAGTGGACATTGACCATCCAGACGCCCATCTCCGCCGCGGCCTTGACCGCCATGGCGGTGGTGTTGGGGATGTCGTGGAATTTCAGGTCGAGGAAGACTTCGAAGCCGCGCGTGCGCAGGGCTTCCACTACCCCGGCGGCGCTGGCGGTGAACAGCTCCTTGCCGACCTTGACCCGGCAGGTGGCGGGGTCGAGGCGGTCGGCCAGCGCCAGGGCGGCGGACGACGAAGGGAAATCCAGGGCGACGATGATGGGAGACTGGCAGGCGGACATGAGAGCTCTCGGCAAAACGGCAAAGGCCGGCATTTTCGCAGAAAAGCGCCGCGCCGGCACTTGGCCGCGGTCTGCCCGCGCTCTTCTCCTTCAACTCGGCCTGAGCAATCGCTCGCGCAGCCAGTTGCCCGCCGGACCCAGCGGCCGCCGGCGCGACCAGACCACGTCCACCGCCACCCGCTGCGGCCAGCCGGGAACGGCCAGTTCCACCAGCCGTCCCTGGCCGAAGGTCGCCACCAGCCACAGCGGCAGCTCGGCCCAGCCGAACCCCTGCACCGCCATGTCCAGCAGCAGCAGATAGTCGGGCGCCGACCAGCAGCGACCGCGGGTGTCCGGCAGGCGACTGACCTGCTGGGAGGCTTCGGTCACGGTGCTCAGGCGCAGCAGGCGATAGGGCGCCAGGTCGGCGGGTGTAACCCTTTCCAGTGTCGCCAGCGGGTGATCGGCAGCCACATACAGGCCAAAGGTGACCAGGCCATCCAGGGTCGCGGCCTCGATGTCCGCCGGATAAGGCGGCCGACCCGCCAGCAAGCCGAGATCAGCGCGCCCCTGCACCAGGCTGAGCACATCGGCGTCCTCGGCGATCAGGCATTCGAATTCCAGATCCGGATAGCGCTGGTCCAGCTCGGCCAGCAGCGCCTCATAGCGGGTGGGCTGGTAGGTATCGGAGATCACCAGGGTCAGGCGTGGCTCCACCCCGGCCGCCAGCTGAGTGGCGCGATTGGCCAGGCGGTCATGGGCCGAGAGCACGGCGCGGGCCTGGTCGAGCAGTTGCTCGCCGGCCGCCGTCAGCACGGGGTAGCGACCCTGGCGATCGAACAGCGGCACCCCCAGATCGTCCTCCAACCGGGCGATGCTTTCGCTGATACTGGACTGCCGCTTGCCCAGCACCCGAGCCGCCGCGCTGAAGGAGCCGGCAGCAGCCGCCTCGACGAAGGCCTCGAGGGCTTCGGCATTAGGATACATATCGGCTCAGCCTATGGATTCCATTTTGATCTCCCCAGCTTAGCCGATGAGACTGAGGGCCTGTCCAGTGTGGAGTCGTCTCATGTCCAATTCGCTCAACCAGCGTCCCGTCAGTGCCCGCGTGCTGCACGCCCTGCTCTTCGAGGGCATCGCCGTGCTGCTTGCCACCCCGACCCTGGCCTGGCTGCTGGATCGTTCCCTGGGCCATATGGGCCTGCTCACCGCCGCCTTTTCCGCCATCGCCATGCTCTGGAATCTGGTCTTCAACCTGGGCTTCGATCGCTTGCAGGAGCGCCTGGGCTTCACCCGTGGCCTGGGTGTCCGGCTGCTGCACGCCCTCGGCTTCGAAGGGGGATTGATCGTGGTGCTGGTGCCCCTGGCCGCCTGGTGGCTGTCCATCGGTCTCTGGCAGGCGCTGCTGCTGGACCTGGGACTGATCCTGTTCTTCCTGCCCTATACCCTGGCGTTCAACTGGCTCTACGACCTGGGTTACGCCGCCTGGGTCAGGCGCACGAATGCGAGCTGCCGGGCGCACTGACGGCCTCTCCCGTGGTCGAAGCGGTATAGCCACTCAAGGAGAAGAAAGATGCCCTGGTATGCCTGGTTGATCCTGCTGGTTGCCATCGGCTCGGTGGTCGGCAGCCTGCTCATGCTCAAGGACACGGCGCGCAAGGTGCCCTTGACCGACGAACAGAAATCCAAGATCCGGCAGCGCAATGCCGAGATGGATGCCAAGGAGGCCCAGGACCGCTGAGTGCGCCCCGGGTTGTTTAGACGAAGCCCTGCCGCGTCCCGTGCGGCAGGGCTTCGTGGTCTCAGGACTCCAGCGGGACCTTGGTGTTGACGTACTCCGGCACCTCCGCCAGTGCCAGACTGCGCACCTGCTCGCGGGTCGGTCCCTGGCGCTTGGGTAGCGGCTCCAGGGACTGCGGCTGACCGCTCTGTAGGGCGCGCTCGATGGCCGCCAGCACGCGCACGTCGCGCCAGCCCTCCTCCCCGTCCATCTCCGGCTGGCGATCCTCGAGGATGCAATCGGAGAAATAGGCCGTCTCACCGCCGAAGTGATCCACCACCGGCGCCTTGAACTCCTCTGTCTCCCCATCCACCGTCAGGCGATAGCCGATGGCGACGCCTTCGCCGAAACCGAAGCACGGCGACGCCTCGATCGCGCCCTGGCGGCCCACCAGCTGGAAGCGCTCGGTGTTGGGGCCGCTGAAGCTGACGGAGAACGTCGCCAGCCGCTCCTCGGGAAAGCGCAAGGTCACGGTCACGGCATCCCAGGTGGTGATGTCTCGCCCGGGTGTCTGCACCCCGACGGCACTGACTTCGATGGGCTCGTCACCAAACAGCGCCCGCACGGCGTTGAGTGGATAGGGCCCCATGTCGGTGACGGGGCCGGCCCAGAAGCCGCTCTGGGCGCGGTGATTGGCCGTGTCGACCGGCTGGGTGAAGGTCGAGGTGAACAGGCGCGGATCGCCGATTTCGCCGTTGCGCACCCGCTCGATCATCTCCACCGTGCCCGGCTCGCAGTGCAGTCGATAGGCGATCATCAACTTGGCTCCGGAGCGCGCAGCCGCCGCGTTGATCGCCTGGCATTCTTCCTCGCTGATCGCCATGGGCTTTTCCAGCAGGACGTGAATGCCGGCGTCCAGCGCCGGTACGGCGAATTCCAGATGGCGGAAATTGGGCGTGGCCAGGTAGATCGCATCGATCTCGCCGGAAGACAGCAGCGCCGGGAATTCTTCGTAGGTATAGCTCTTGAGACCGTACTTGGCGGCCAGATCCCGCGCCTTGACGGGATCGCCGGTGACCAGGGCGGTCATCTCGGAATTGCGGGTCTGGCCGACCCCGGGCATGAAGGCGCCCTGGGAAATCCAGCCACCGCCTACCACTGCATAACGAATCTTGCCTGTCGCACTGGGCATGGAACGCTCCCGAATCCGGGCAGACGTTGTGTCCGCCACCTGAACTGTCGGCAAGCGTTGCGGCGATGAAGTTCCGGGCCGGTGTTCAGCACCGACCACCTGGCAGCCACGGACTAGCGCCGAAAGCGCAATTCGACCTCCGCCCCTTCGAAGTCGTCGCTGCGATCCCGACTGATCACCCGACCGCCCAGTTCGAAACGACCGGGGTCGCCTTCCTTGCGAAACAGCTGCGGCAGCAGACCCGCCTCGGCGACGCTGTTGTCGGCCTTGCCTGCGCCCAGGCGGCGAGCGTTCACCGACGGGGACGCCGCCGCTTCACCGGGCACGCTGAGGTCGAGCGGATGGGCGGCAGCCGGCGCCGGCTTGGGCACGGCAGGCTTCTTGAGCTGGCTGTTCCTGGCCAGGTCCTGTTTCTTGGGTGGCGGTGCAGGCAGCACGAAGGCCCTGGTCGGGAGCGGGTCCAGGCGGTAGGCGCGCAGATCGGCGGCGCTGCCCTGAGGCTCGGTTGCCACCGATGGCTTCGGCGCCTCTGGCGCTGGCGCCGCTGCCGGAGGCGTCTTGGCCGTGGCGGGCGGTGACTCGTTATCGCAGCCTGCCAGCAGCAGGGTCATGGCCAGCGCCGTCGTTGCCAGGTATCCACGCATAGGCTCACCACACTCAGGATATCGCCCCCGGAGCGAGGCACCAGGTGCGACAGGGGTCAGTCTCTACAACCGACTCCGCTGCCCCGTGGCGGGTTCCAGGCGTGCCGCTAGGCGGCCAGGCTTTCCTGGCAGAGCTGACGGGCGAGCAGCCCGAGGATCATCAGCGCCCGTTGAGCGTCGCGCCCCCAGGGCAGACCGCAATTGAGACGGATGCAGTGATTGAACTGGTCGGTGTTGCTGAAGATCATGCCCGGCGCGATGCTCACCCCCTGATCCAGGGCGCGCTGGTGCAGCAGGCGGGTGTCCACCCGCATCGGCAGGCTGACCCAGAGGATGAAGCCGCCATTGGGTCGACTCATCTGGGTGCCTTCCGGAAAGTGCTCCTGGATCGCCAGCTGGAAGGCGGTCATGTTGCGCCGGTATTCCTGGCGGATGGCACGCAGGTGGCGGTCATAGCCGCCGTTCTCCAGATAGGCGGAGACCCCCATCTGGGTCACGCTGCAGGCGGAATGGGTGGTAAAGGTCTGCAGGCGGCAGATGTCTTCCTGGTAGGGCCCGGCCACCACCCAGCCGATGCGGACACCGGGTGAAATGGTCTTGGAAAAGCTTGAGCAGTAGATGACCCGACCCTGCTTGTCGAGCGCCTTGAGCGCCTTGGAGCCGCTGTCGTAGGTCAGCTCGCCATAGATGTCGTCCTCGACGATGGCGATGTTGCGCTCCGCCGCCAGTCTGAGCAGCTGCTTCTGCCGCGCCTCCGGCATGCTGCCCCCCAGGGGATTGCTCAGCCGCGCGGCCACCACCAGGGCCTTGACCGGCCACTGGCTCGCGGCCAGCTGCAGCGCCTCCACGCTGAGTCCGGTCTCGGGATCGCAGGGGATCTCGATCACCTTGAGGCCCAGCACCTCGGCCAGCTGCAGCAGCCCGTAGTAGGACGGCGACTCGGTGGCGATCAGGTCGCCCGGCTTGGTCAGCACCCGCAGCGACATCTGCAGCGCATCCACGCAGCCATGGGTGATCACCACCTCTTCCGGACCCACCACCACCCCCGCATCGCGCAGGCGGATGGCCACCTGGCGGCGCAGGGGCTCGTAGCCCGGACTGTGCAGATAGGAAAAGGCCGCGCGAGCCTGGAAACGGGTCACCTTGGACAGCTGCTGGTGCAGGGCCCGCAAGGGCAGGTAGTCGGGCTGGGGGACCGCCATGCCGAGGGGCACCACGCCTTCCCGCCGCGATTCCGCCAGCACCTGGTTGATGATGCCGGCGCGGGTCACCAGGCTGGGCCGCTCCACCGTGGCGATGTCCGGCGTCGGCGCGGTCAGCGCCGGGGTCTGGTGCACATAGAAGCCCGATTGCGGCCGGGCCCGGATCAGTCCCTGGTCTTCCAGGGTGGCATAGGCCTGCAGCACGCTGGCATGGCTGACGCCCAACTGCTGGCTCAGCTTGCGCACCGAAGGCACCCGTTCGCCGGGTTTGTAGACCCCCGTGCGGATGTCGTTCGCCAGTTGCTGGGCGATGCGCTGATAGAGCAACAGATTGGTCATGGCGTCTTCCTGGACGAAAGCGGAACAGTAGCAGGCTACCCTGAAGGTATACCGGTACAGCTAGGCCTGACCTTAACCCTTCCCTTCCCGGGGCGGCAATGTCCAAAAACGACAAGGAACTGGCGCACCCCTCCTTGACGCCAGAGGCCTTGCCGCGCCCATGAAAAAGCCCGCCAAAGGGCGGGCTCTTGCACCGGGGTGGGCCTCAGATGGCCTTTTCCAGCTCGGGGATCAATTCGAACAGGTCACCCACCAGGCCGTAGTCGGCCACCTGGAAGATCGGCGCCTCCTCGTCCTTGTTGATGGCGACGATCACCTTGGAATCCTTCATGCCCGCCAGGTGCTGGATGGCCCCGGAGATGCCGACGGCGATGTACAGCTGCGGCGCGACGATCTTGCCGGTCTGGCCGACCTGCATGTCGTTGGGCACGAAGCCGGCGTCCACCGCGGCGCGCGAGGCGCCCACCGCCGCGCCCAGCTTGTCGGCCAGGGCGTAGAGGATCTTGAAGTTGTCACCGTTCTGCAGACCGCGACCACCGGAGACCACCACCTTGGCGGCGCCCAGCTCGGGACGGTCGGACTTGGCCAGCTCTTCGCCGACGAAGCTGGAGATGCCGGCATCCTTGACCAGGCTCACGGCTTCGACGGCGGCGGAACCGCCCTCGGCGGCGACCGGATCGAAACCGGTGGCGCGCACGGTGATCACCTTGACCGGCGCCGTGGAGCGCACGGTGGCGATGGCGTTGCCGGCATAGATCGGCCGCTTGAAGGTGTCGGCGGATTCGACGGCGATGATCTCGGAGATCTGGTCGACGTCCAGCAGCGCGGCGACGCGCGGCAGGAAGTTCTTGCCATTGGTGCTGGCAGCGGCCAGTACGTGGCTGTAGTTGGCAGCCAGCTCGACCACCAGCGGCGCGACGTTTTCCGGCAGCTGGTGAGCATAGGCGGCGTTGTCGGCCAGCAGCACCTTGCCGACGCCGGCGAGCTTGGCGGCGGCGTCGGCGACCGGCTGGGCATTCTGCCCGGCGACCAGCACATGGATGTCGCCGCCGATGGCCTGGGCCGCGGCAACGGTGTTCAGGGTAGCGCCGAAGAGGTTGGCGTTGTCGTGGTCGGCAATGACGAGAATGGCCATCAGATCACCTTAGCTTCGTTCTTGAGTTTTTCGACCAGCTCGGCCACGGACTTGACCTTGATGCCCGCCTGACGACCCGCCGGGGCTTCCACCTTGACCACCTCGTAGGAGGCTTTCACCGCCACGCCCAGGGCGTCCGGGGTCAGGGTTTCCAGCGGCTTCTTCTTGGCCTTCATGATGTTGGGCAGCGAGGCGTAGCGCGGCTCGTTCAGGCGCAGGTCGGTGGTCACCACCGCCGGCAGCTTGAGCGCCACGGTCTGCAGCCCGCCATCGATCTCGCGGGTCACGTTGAGGCCGTCAGCGGCCTGCTCCACCTTGGAGGCGAAGGTGCCCTGGGCGAAGCCGGTCAGAGCGGCCAGCATCTGGCCGGTCTGGTTGTTGTCGCTGTCGATGGCCTGCTTGCCAAGGATCACCAGCTGCGGCTGCTCCTTGTCCACCACGGCCTTGAGCAGCTTGGCGGTGGTCAGCGACGACAGCTCGGCGGTACCGGTGTCGATCAGCACGGCGCGATCGGCGCCCAATGCCAGGGCGGTACGCAGTTGTTCCTGCGCCTGGGCGGGACCCGCGGTCACGACCACGATCTCGCTGGCGATACCCTTTTCCTTCAGGCGCACCGCTTCTTCCACGGCGATCTCGCAGAAGGGGTTCATGGACATCTTGACGTTGGCCAGGTCGACACCGGTCTGGTCGGCCTTGACGCGGACCTTGACGTTGTAGTCCACCACGCGTTTGACAGCTACGAGAACCTTCATGAATCCCTCGATTTATTCTGGTGAATAAACAGGACGCCAAGGCGGCCTTGCGTTGGACACGACCCCTGTCGGCCCACACCTTGTTGCAAATCCTTCTTATGTTGACCTCCACGGCAGCAGGGGTCAACGCGACAGTCCGTCAGGGGCCAGTAACTCCCGAGTCTAACAGGCTTGCAGAAAATTTAAACAAACGTTTGAATGGGTGCCAGGGAGCACGCCGGATATAATGAAGTCTTTTGTTGCACCCCTATATAAATAACCAGATCGTGAGTTTTGCCTGAGGAGAGTGAGCCGTGGAACGCGAATACATGGAATTCGACGTGGTGATCGTCGGGGCCGGCCCCGCGGGCCTGTCCGCGGCCTGTCGCCTCAAGCAGCAGGCGGCCGAAAACGGCCAGGAGATCAGTGTCTGCGTGGTCGAGAAAGGCTCCGAGGTCGGTGCCCACATTCTCTCCGGCGCGGTCTTCGAACCCCGCGCCCTGGACGAGCTCTTTCCCAACTGGAAGGAACTCGGCGCGCCCCTGAACACCCCGGTCAAGCGCGACGACATCTACCTGCTCAAGGATGATCGCCAGGCGACCAAGGTGCCGAATTTCTTCGTGCCCAAGCCCATGCACAACGAGGGCAACTACATCATCTCCCTGGGCAATCTCTGCCGCTGGCTCGGCCAGCAGGCCGAAGCCCTGGGCGTGGAGATCTATCCGGGCTTCGCCGCCCAGGAGCCGCTGATCGATGAGCAGGGCGTGGTGCGCGGCATCATCACCGGCGACCTGGGCGTGGATCGCGAAGGCCAGCCCAAGGAGGGGGTCTACACCCCCGGCATGGAACTGCGCGGCAAGTACACCCTGTTCGCCGAAGGCTGCCGGGGCCATCTGGGCAAGCAGCTGGGCCAGAGATTCAAGCTTGGCGAAGGCGCCGATCCGCAGCACTACGGCATCGGCATCAAGGAGCTGTGGGAGATCGATCCGGCCAAGCACGAGCAGGGTCTGGTGATCCACACTTCCGGCTGGCCGCTGGACAAGGAGAACCCGGGCGGTTCCTTCCTCTATCACCTGGAAGACAACCAGGTGGTGGTCGGTCTGATCGTCGACCTGGCCTACAGCAATCCGCACCTCTCGCCCTATGACGAATTCCAGCGCTACAAGCATCATCCGGTGGTCGCGCAATACCTGGAAGGCGGCAAGCGCGTCTCCTACGGTGCCCGCGCCCTGGTCAAGGGTGGCCTAAATTCCCTGCCGAAGATGGTCTTCCCCGGTGGCGCCCTGATCGGCTGCGACCTGGGCACCCTCAACCCGGCCAAGATCAAGGGCAGCCACACCGCCATGAAGTCCGGCATGCTCGCCGCCGACGCCATCGTCGCCGCTCTGGCAGCCGGTCGCGAAGGCGACGAACTCCAGGGTTACGTCGACGGCTTCAAGGGCAGCTGGGTGCAGGAAGAACTGCACGCCAGCCGCAACTTCGGTCCGGCCATGCACAAGTTCGGTCCGCTACTGGGCCCGGCCTTCGCCTTCGTCGAGCACAATCTGCTGGGGGGCGCCCTGCCCTTCACCCTGCACGATCGGCGCATGGACCACACCTGCCTGAAGAAGGCCGACGAGGCCCCGCGCATCAGCTATCCCAAGCCGGATGGCAAGCTGAGCTTCGACAAGCTGTCCTCGGTGTTCCTCTCCAACACCAACCACGAGGAAGACCAGCCGGTTCACCTCAAGCTCAGGGATCCCTCGATTCCCATCGCGCAGAATCTGCCGCTGTATGACGAACCTGCCCAGCGCTACTGCCCGGCCGGGGTCTACGAGGTGGTCCGCGATGGCGGCGAGCCGCGCTTCCAGATCAATGCGCAGAACTGCGTCCACTGCAAGACCTGCGACATCAAGGACCCGGCGCAGAACATCACCTGGGTAGCGCCGGAAGGCAGCGGGGGTCCCAACTACCCCAACATGTAAGCGTAAAAAAGGGCCCTGCGGGGCCCTTTCGCTATCCAGCGGGCGCGACGGGAAAGAAGCTGCCGCGACTCCAGAGGCCGAGCCAGGAGCGGCCCTCGTGGGTGCTCTCCTCGACCCTCTCCATCAGCCGATAGAACACCGCCCGATTGAGCCGCGCCTCCAGACCGCCGCGCACCTGGACATAAGGTGCAGGCTGGTCATCCTGTTCTTCGAATCGCAGCGGGTGCTCGGCGCCGGCGGCGACTCGATCCCCGACGTTGGTGAGGAAATCCAGGGCCTGCTCCCTGCCGCTGCCACTCCATTCGACATCCACCGCCAGAAAGGGCACATCCTCGACCTGGATGCCCACGCACTCCACCGGCGTCACCAGTACATAGCGCTCGGGATCGCGCCTCAGGATGGTGGAGAACAGCCGGACCATGGCCGGGCGGGTGATGGGCGTGCCCTGGTGATACCAGGTACCGTCCCGGGCGATGCGCATGTCGATGTCGCCGCAGAACGGCGGGTGCCAGAGCTCCACGGGCGGCAGCTTGCCGTCCTCGGCGGCTGGCAGCTGCGCCAGCAGATTCCGCGTCACGTCAACCTGGGTCACGCCCTTCTCCTCTATCGGGAGCCCAAACCGAGTAGGCGTTGGGCATATTCATTGAGCGCCGGCCCGAGCAGGTCTTCCGGGCGCTCGTCATAGAACGTCAGGAAGCCGCCACGACTGCGGATCCGCGCTGTGTCCACCAGGCGGAAGGTAGCGGTCTCCACCAGCATCATCTGCACGACGCTACGATCGCGGCCGACCCGGCCCATGTCGTCCTGGTCTTCCCACTCTTCCCAGGTACCGATGCGATCGTCCGCGCCGGCGAAGCGGGTATAGAGCACATAGTGGGCCCCGAGTTGACGAGCCTTGGCCATAGCCTCGTCGAAGCCCTCTGGCTTATCCGCACGGCGCACCCGGGGGAAATACTCCACGAAGCCCTTGAACGCCTCCTCCGCCACCACGTTCGGCCGAGCATAGGGATGGCCCACGGGCACGAAGGCACCCTGGGCTATGTAGATGTAGGAGTCGGCCTGCAGCCGAAAGTTGTTCAGCCGCTGGGTCTTGCTGTAGTCGAGCAGCCCCGCGTCGCGCAGGTGGTACTCGACACCGGACGCCATGTCGCTGACGTTCATGCAGCCACCCAGGCAGGCCAGCAGCACGGAAATGAAGAGAAAACGCAGTTTGACCATGAAGAGCAGACCCCTGTCCGGCGCCAAGTTGTCGTCGATACAGGGGCCTTAGCAGCTTTCGCGCCAGTTCGAGGCGCAGCTGCTAGATCAGCCGCCGATGATCTTCATGACGGTCACGCCCCCCGAGAAGGCCACCTCCTGCTTGTCGCCCAGGGCCTTGACCAGCAGCCGCTGCAGCGCTGGCAATGCCAGGTGACGCGGCTTGTCCAGCAGATCGCCGACATAGTGGCGGTTGCTCGACGACAGACAGCCATGCAGCCAGCCAGTGGACGACAGGCGCAGTCGCGAGCAGGTCCGGCAGAAGGGCACGCTTTCGTTGGCGATGACACCGAAGTGGCCGCCCGACTCGACGCGATAGCGCAGCGCCGTGGAATCCACCGGCGCATCGGCCTGCACATAGGCATGACGCGAACCTATGATCTCCAGCAATTCGGCCAGGGGCACCAGCTGGTTGTTGAAGGTCGCGGGATTCTTGGCCAGGTGCCCCATGCGCATCAGCTCGATGAATCTCAGCTCGAAGCCCCGCTCCAGGCAGTACTCCAGCAGCGGCAGCACCTGGTCGAGATTCTGGCCGCGCAGGGGCACCATGTTCAGCTTGATCTTGAGACCGGCGGCCCGGGCCGCTTCCAGTCCGGCCAGCACCGTGGCCAGATCGCCCCCCCGCGCCAGACGCGGAAAGGCTTCGGCATCGAGGGTGTCGAGGGAGACGTTAAGGCGACGGATACCGTGGTCGATGAGAAAATCCAGCTTGCGTGGCAGCAGTTGACCATTGGTGGTCAGGCTGATGTCCTTGAGGCCGAGCTGGGAGACACGGGCGAGAAAGGGTTCCAGCCGCGGCGTGACCAGGGGTTCGCCCCCGGTGATGCGCAGCCGTTCGATACCGGCGGCATCGATGAGGTATTCCACGCCCCGGGCCATGGTTTCGGCACCGAGTTCGTCCTGCGCCGCCACGAGCCGCTTGCCATTGGGCACGCAGTACGTACAGGCATAGTTGCAGGCCGCCGTGAGGCTGATCCGCAAGTTGCGAAACGCCCTACCCTGGCGGTCAACGATCATCTTGGGGGTACTCCAGTGGGACAAGAGAAAAGGGATGGCGCGGCATCCCTTGCCTCTATCGGACCCTAGGATCGGACAGGCGTTTCGACGTCTCGCTTGCGGCGGTTGCCCATGCGCACGCCGATCTCCATGAGGAACTGGAAGAAACCTTCCTGATCCTCCAGCACGTCGCGCCAGAACGGTGAATGGTAAAGGGCCACGGCCCCATGCACCAGCGCCCAGGCGGCGCAGTAATGGAAATAGGGCGGCACGTCCTCGAGCTTGCCCTCGTCGATCCGGCCTTCGATCAGGCTGGTCAGCCGCTGGAAGTTGGAGGTGCGAATGCTGTGCAGCTGCTCGACCAGTTCGGGCACCTGACGCGTCTTGACCACCTTCTCCTCGAGTCGATCGAACAGGCGATAGCGCTGCGGATCGCTCATGCGGAATTCGAAATAGGCGCGGGAGAGCGCTTCGCGATCGCGGGCGACGTTGTCCGACTGGAACAGCTCGGCCAGGTCCCGCTCATAATCCAGCATCAGGCGCAGATAGATCTCGGCCTTGGAATTGAAGTGCTTGTAGATGGTGCCTTTGCCGATACCGACCGCCTCGGCGATCATCTCGACGGTGACGCTGTCTTCTCCTTCGGAGAGAAACAGCTGCAGGGCGGTATCGAGGATTTCCTGTTCGCGGCGACGGAACTCGCGGACTTTGCGGGATTCTTTCTGCATGGCAGCCCACTTGTTGTTTTGAAAAGGGATAGGGCCTTCGAATCGCCAGTCACCCCTCGGCATACCGGCACTTCGTCACACCTTGGGCGAGCTGCACCGAAAGCATCGGTGAACCGCGCGGGCGCGCCCCTTATTATGCCCCATCACACCCAGATTGTACGGATCGAGTCAATGTCTTCCTGGAAGCACGAATTCCCTCAGGCCTACGCCATGAGATACCTCAACCACGCGGCCGTGGCCCCGTGGCCCAAGCGCGCCGCGCAGGCCGTCACCGAATTCGCCGCCGAAAACTGCCAGTACGGTGCGCGCAACTATCCGACCTGGCTGGTAATGGAACAGCGCCTGCGCGATCGCCTCACCCGCCTGCTCAATGCGCCGTCCAGCAGCGACATCGCCCTGGTGAAGAACACCTCGGAAGCGCTCTCCTTCGTCGCCTTCGGCCTGGATTGGCAGAGCGGCGACCAGGTGGTGATCAGCGACGAGGAGTTCCCCTCCAACCGGGTGGTCTGGGAAGCCCTGGCCCGCTTTGGCGTCGAGGTGGTGGAAGTCAGCCTGGGTGACACCCCCGAGGCCAATCTGCTGGCCGCCTGCGGCCCGCGCACCCGACTCATGGCCATCAGCGCCGTGCAATACGCCAGCGGCCTGCGCCTGGACCTGCCCCAACTGGGCCAGGGCTGCGACGCCAAGGGCGTGCTGCTGTGCGTCGACGCCATCCAGCAACTGGGCGCCCTGCCCTTCGATGCCCAGGCCTGCAACTGCGCCTTCGCCATGGCCGACGGTCACAAGTGGATGCTCGGCCCGGAAGGCCTGGGGGTCTTCTATTGCCGCGCCGATCTGCGCGAGCAACTGAAGCTGCACGAGTATGGCTGGCACATGCTGGACAACGCCGGCGACTACAGCCAGCGCGAATGGCAACCGGCCAGGACGGCGATGCGCTTCGAGTGCGGCAGCCCCAACATGCTTGGGGCAGTGGCCCTGGAAGCGAGTCTGTCGCTGCTGGAGGATGCCGGCATGGAACAGGTGGGCAAGGACCTGCTGGCGCGGATCGAGCTGCTCGACAGCCATATCCGCCGCCTGCCCGGTGCCGTCCTGCATTCGCCGGCCAACGTCGAGCGGCGCTCGGGCATCCTCACCTTCTCGCTCGAGGGCTGGGACAACCGTCAACTGTTCGAACGCCTCAAGACCGCCGACGTGGTCTGCGCCCAGCGAGGCCCGGGCATCCGCCTGTCGCCACACTTCTATACCAGCGAGCACGTACTGGAACAGACGCTGGATCTGGTCGGGGCGCTGGCGCGCTTCTGATGGCCTGAAAGGCCCGGGATAGCCAGTGTCGGGGCAGCGCTATTCCAAAACTGTTTAAAAAACGTCCAATCCCGACTGGACCTTTCTCCGCGCTGACCAATACTCAAGTGACTGGCCGCGTCGACCCCCGCGGCGCGGGCCAGGGAGGCGGCTCTCCGTCCAGGCGAACCGCTGGTCCGGCCCGGGTATCCCTGGATACCCGGGCCATTTTTTTGCCTAGAGGGTGGCGCGTGGGAACAGCCGCCGGAAGTTGGCCGTGGTCTGCTCGGCGAGGGTCTCCAGACTGACGCCTCGCACGTCGGCCAGGCACTGGGCGACCTCGACCACGAATTGCGGCAGATTGGCCTTGCCGCGGTGGGGCACCGGCGCCAGATAGGGCGAATCGGTTTCCACCAGCAGGCGATCGGCCGGCACCTGGCGCGCGACGTCGCGCAGGTCGGCGGCATTGCGGAAGGTCAGGATGCCGGAAAAGGAAATGTAGAAGCCCAGGTCCAGCGCCGCCTTGGCCGTCGCCCAATCCTCGGTGAAGCAGTGCAGCACCCCGGCGCCTGGCAGGTCGGCGGCGCCCAGCATGGCCAGGGTGTCGGCCCGCGCTTCGCGGGTATGGATCACCAGCGGCAGTGCCGTGCGGCGGGCCGCCTCCAGGTGCAGGGCGAAGGACCGCTGCTGGATCTCGGCGGTGTCCGGCTGATAGTGATAGTCCAGCCCGGTCTCGCCGATGGCGGCGACGCGGGGATGGGCCAGCCGCGCCAGCAGCCAGTCGAGATCGATGGCACTGCCCTGGGCCGCATCCAGCGGGTGGATGCCCACAGCGCAGTGGACGTCGGCATAGCGTTCGGCCAGGGCCTGCACCGTGGGGGCGTTGCCGGCATCGACGCCGATGCAGAGGAACTGGCTGACGCCCCGGGCGCGCGCGGCATCCAGCGCTGCGTCCAGGGAACCGTCGTGAAGGGATAGATCGAGTCGATCCAGGTGACAGTGGGAGTCGACGAAGTGCACGAGAAATAGCCTTGAATCAGCAGCGACGCCCCGTCCCAGCGGGACGGCGCAGGCATCACATCGTATGGGTGGGACGGTCCGACTTCAGCGAGCCGGCCAGATAGGTTTCGATCTTGTTGCGCGCGGTATTGTCGCCTTCGTTGAACTGCACGCCGACCCCGGCGGCTCTATTGCCCTGGGCGCCCTTGGGGGTGATCCAGACCACCTTGCCGGCGACCGGGATCTTGTCCGGCTCGTCCATCAGGTTGAGCAGCATGAAGACCTCGTCGCCGAGCTTGTAGGTCTTGCCCGTCGGAATGAACAGGCCACCGTTGCGGATGAAGGGCATGTAGGCGGCATAGAGCACCGACTTGTCCTTGATGGTGAGGGACAGGATGCCATTACGGGGACCCAGGTTCTGCGGCAAACTCATGAGATTCTCTCGAGACAGGCAAGACGGACGCGCGGATCGCTAGCGTCCGGGCACCAGGCCGGCCCAGCGGATCAACAGCGATTCCAGCAACAATACGCGGTTGAGGTTGGCTTTGCCCAGCACCTTCTGCCGCTCGGCATGCAGCCATTCCTGCAGGGCCAGCACCGTCTGCGGCGCGCTCTTCTCGGCCAGATAACCCAGCACCTTGGCCATGTCCGGTGCGGCTTCGGCATCGGCGCCACCCCACTGCTGGCGCAGGACGCCATGGGTCCACTCGCAGAACCAGTCGAGCAACAGCGGCAGCGGCACGGCGTTCCAGCTCTCGGCCAGCTGACTGGGCGCCGCCTGACGCTTGAGCAGGCGCTTCACCCCCTCCACCACCAGGGCCCGGCGGGCGAGCACGTCCTCGCCATGCAGGCGCAGGGCCGCCAGCGGCGAGCCGCCGGCCAGCACCAGCAACTGGATGCGGATCTCTTCCTCAAGCTCCGGCAGGCGCTCGCCCAGCCAGGCGAGACTCTCGGCACGCGAGGGCACCGGACAGGCCTGCTGCACGCAGCGGCTGCGCACGGTGGGCAGCAGGCGACTCGGCTGATGACTCACCAGCAGCAGCACGGTAGCGCCCGCGGGCTCTTCCAGACTCTTGAGCAGGGCGTTGGCGGCATTGAGGTTCATCGCCTCGACCGGCTCCAGCAGGATCAGCTTGCGCCCGCCCAGCTGGGCGGTCTGGGTAACGAAGTCCACCAGCCCGCGGATCTGGTCGACGCGGATGGGCTTCTCGGCCTCTTCCGGCTGGATCACGCAGTAATCGGGATGGGTCCCGGCCCTGAGCAGGGAACAGGCCTTGCACTGGCCGCAGGCGGCATCGCCCTGGGGCGCCTGGCACAGCAGCAGGGCGGCCAGGCGTTCGGCCAGATCACGCTTGCCGATGCCGCGCGGGCCATGCAGCAGATAGGCATGGGGATGCTGCCGCCGGGGCGAGATCCGCGCCCAGAGGTCCTGCTGCCAGGGATAGACGTCAGCCACCAAGCGTCGACTCCAGGGTGGCGACCAGAGCGCGCAGATCCGCCTGTACCTCGGCGAGGCTGCGCGAAGCGTCGATCAGGCGATAGCGGGCCGGCACGGCCCGGGCGCGATCCAGATAGGTCTGGCGCACCGCCTCGAAGAAGGCGCGCTGCTCCTGCTCGAATCTGTCCAGGGCGCCACGACGGGCGGCACGGGCCAGGCCGATGTCCACCGGCAGGTCGAACACCAGGGTCAGATCGGGTTGCAGATCATCCAGCACGAAGGCTTCCAGGGTGGCGATGCGCTCGACGGGTACGCCGCGGCCACCGCCCTGGTAGGCATAGGTCGCATCGACGAAGCGATCGCAGAGCACCAGGGCGCCGCGCGCCAGGGCAGGCCGGATGACCTGGGCCAGGTGCTGGGCGCGGGCGGCGAACATCAGCAGCAATTCGGTATCCACGGCCATGGGCTCGGCCGCCGGCGCCAGCAGGATCTCGCGGATACGCTCGGCCAGCGGCGTACCACCCGGCTCGCGGGTCAGCACCACCTCACGCCCGCTGGCGCCGAAGAGTTCGGCGAGATAGTCGCGGTTGGTGCTCTTGCCCGCGCCCTCGGGGCCTTCGAGGGTGATGAACAGGCCATTTGCCGTCATGGGGTTTCCTTGGTTTCGGGCGTCTGCGGAGCGGGACTGGAGCGATAGTCGGAGCGCCGCTTGAGCTGGAAGTCGCGGACCGCCTGGTTGTGCGCCTCCAGGTCCTTGGAGAAGACATGGCTGCCATCACCACGGGCGACGAAATACAGGCTGTCGCCGTCCTTGGGATGCAGCGCCGCATGGATGGCCTCGCGACCGGGCATGGCGATGGGTGTCGGCGGCAATCCCGCGTTGAGATAGGTGTTGTAGGGCGAAGGCTCGCGCAGATCGGCGCGGGTGATCCGGCCGCTGTAGCGGTCGCCCATGCCGTAGATCACGGTGGGATCGGTTTGCAGCAGCATGCCGGTCGCCAGGCGCCGGACAAAGACCCCGGCGATCTCGTCGCGCTCTTCGGGGACGCCCGTTTCCTTTTCCACCAGCGAGGCCATGATCAGCGCCTGGTAGGCGTCCTTGTAGGGCACCGCGGGATCCCGCGCCTGCCATTCCTGATCGAGCACGGCCTGCAGGCGCTGGTTGGCCTGGCGCAACAGATCGGATTCGCGCTGGCCCTTCACATAGCGATAGGTATCGGGGAAGAAGCGCCCCTCGGGGTGCTGGCCGTCCAGGCCCAGGCGTTTCATCAGGACCGCATCGTCCAGCTCGGCGGTATCGTGCTCGAGCTTGGGCTGGCGCGCCAGGGCAGCGCGGACCTGGCGGATATTCCAGCCTTCCACCAGGGTGAGGCCGTACTGCACCACCTCGCCCTTGCGCCAGAGGCCGAACAGCTCCTCTACCGTCATGCCGGGGGTCAGGCGGTATTCGCCGCTGTGCAGCGTCTGCCCGGCCAGATTGAAGCGCCAGTACAGGCGCAGCCAGAAGGCGCCATCGAGCACACCCTGCTCTTCCAGGCGCAGCAGACTGCCGCCCGGAGTCCCGCCCTTGGGGATCTCGATCAGTTGCTCGCCGTCGACTTTCAACGGCTGAATCAGTGCCTGGTGCTGGCGCCAACCGGCCAGGACCAGCAGCAGGCCACCGGCGGCCAGGACCGCCGTAAGCAGAGCTCTCGCCTTGCGCATCGGCTATTCCAGAATCTCGTTTATCGAACCTTGCAGTTTACGGGTCACCGGCCCCACGGACCAGTTCGCGGCTGCGTACCGGCGCACGGGCCAGATACCGTATTGGCTGTTGCAGAGGAAAACTTCGTCGGCGCCGAGCAGATCGTCCAGCGCCAGCGGCCGGACCTCGCTCGGGATGCCTGCCTGGGCGGCGAGGTCGAGCAACAGACCGCGCAGCACGCCGGCCACGCCACAGTGATCGAGCGCGGGGGTCTGCAGCCGCCCCGCGCAGACCAGAAACAGATTGCTGAACACCCCTTCGATCGGCCGGCCGTCCTGATCCAGCATCAGGCCTTCGGCATAGTCGGTGCTGATCCATTCCCCACGCGCCAGGACCTGTTCGAGTCGATTCAGGTGCTTGAGCCCGGCCAGCAACGGCTGGGTAGCCAGACGCGTCGTGCAGGGATAGAGGGCGATACCCTCGGTCGCGTGCGCCGGTGGATAGGCCGGCGTGGGCGAGCCCAGCAGCAGGCGCCGCACCTCGGGGTCGGCCGGCGGAGCGTAGCCGCGCAGGCCATCGCCGCGGGTAAGCAGCAGCTTGGCCACGCCCTCCCCCAGCAGCGCCGCATAGGCGCGGATCTCGGCGTCCAGCTGAGCGATGTCGCAGGGAATACGCAGCCGCTGGCAACCGGTGGTCAGCCGCTGCAGATGACGATCGAGCAGCCGCGGCTGGCCACGGCGTACCGCGATGGTTTCGAACAGCCCATCGCCATAGGCCAGACCCCGATCGCGTTGGAGACCAGGGTCCAGCGGTTGGCCGTTGAGCCAGTCCTGGATCAAGCGTCGAAGCGCCGGAACACCAGACTGCCGTTGGTGCCGCCGAAGCCGAACGAATTGGACAGCGCCACTTCGATGGGTCGCTGCCGTGCCTCGTGGGGCACGAAGTCCAGATCGCAGCCGTCGCTGGGATTGTCCAGATTGATGGTGGGCGGCGCCACCTGGTCGCGCAGGGCGAGCACGGTGAAGATGGCTTCCACTGCGCCCGCGGCGCCCAGCAGGTGACCGGTCATGGACTTGGTGGAGCTCACGCTCAGACGCTTGGCCTGCTCGCCGAACACCTGCTTCAGGGCCGCCACTTCGGCCAGGTCGCCGGCCGGCGTGGAGGTGCCATGGGCGTTGACGTAGTCGACCGCTTCCGGCGCGATACCGGCATCCTTGAGCGTCGCTCTCATGCAGCGAGCGGCGCCCGCGCCATCTTCCGGCGGGGCGGTCATGTGGAAGGCGTCCGCGCTCATGCCGAAGCCGATCAGCTCGGCATAGATGCGGGCACCCCGTGCCTTGGCGTGCTCGTAGTCTTCCAGCACCAGGGCGCCGGCACCGTCGGACAGCACGAAGCCATCGCGATCGCGATCCCAGGGACGACTGGCGCGGGTCGGATCATCATTGCGGGTCGACAGGGCACGCGCCGCGCCGAAGCCACCCAGACCCAGACCCGAGGTCGCCATCTCCGAACCGCCGGCGACCATGACGTCGGCTTCGCCATAGGCGATGTTGCGCGCCGCCATGCCGATGCAGTGCGTCGCCGTGGTACAGGCGGTGGCGATGGCATAGTTGGGGCCCTGCAGACCCAAGTGGATCGACAGGAAGCCGGACACCATGTTGATGATGGAGCCCGGTACGAAAAAGGGGGAAATACGGCGGGGACCTTGGGCGAGCAGCGACTGGCAATTCGCCTCGATATTGGTCAGTCCGCCGATGCCGGAACCCATGGCGACACCCATGCGCTCGCGATTGCCGTCGTTGACCTCGAGACCGCTGTCACGCATGGCCTGGAAGCTGGCGGCGAGACCGTATTGGATGAACAGATCCAGCTTGCGGGCTTCCTTCGCGGACAGATACTGCTCCACGTCGAATCCTCTGACCGATCCGCCGATCCGCGTGCTGAAGGCAGAGACGTCCATATGCTCGATCGGCGCGATACCGCTGCGACCGGCCAGGATGCCTTCCCAGCTGCTCGCCACATCGGCGCCAAGCGGCGATACCATGCCCATACCCGTGATCACGACACGTCTACGCGACACACCCAACTCCTCTTGTCCTTCCGGGGCGGCCACCCCTCTTAAAAACAGCCGATTGCATCGATCTTGACCTTGGACCTAAAGAAAAGCCGCACGCCCTACAGGACGTGCGGCTTCTTTTGTCCGAAACTGGCGGCTACTTATTGCTGGTGAGCAACGATGTAGTCGATAGCTTCCTGGACGGTGGTGATCTTCTCAGCCTGCTCGTCCGGGATTTCGGTCTCGAATTCCTCTTCCAGAGCCATCACCAGTTCGACGGTGTCAAGGGAGTCGGCGCCCAGATCCTCGACGAAGGAAGCGCTGTTGGTAACTTCCTCTTCCTTCACGCCGAGCTGCTCAGCGACGATCTTCTTAACGCGTTCTTCGATGGTGCTCATACCGTGTTCTCACTCCTAAAGGAAAAATCCGCACAACGGATTGCGCGTAAGTGTATAGAAAGGGATTTCCGTATTTCAAGCTGACGCGACATCAAGACGTATGCGCGGCCATTGCTGGTCCGACAGTTTACCAGCTTAGCGCAATAGCCGCGCGGGGGGTAACGTCGGTCAGCTCATGTACATTCCGCCATTCACGGGGATCGTGGCGCCGGTCACATAGGCCGCGCCCTCGCCCGCCAGGAAGCCGACCACCTTGGCGATCTCGTCGGCCTGACCGAGGCGGCCGGCCGGGATCTGGGTCAGCAGCGCGGTGCGCTGGGCTTCGGGCAGCTCACGGGTCATGTCGGTGTCGATGAACCCCGGGGCCACGGCATTGACGGTGATGTTGCGCGAACCCAACTCGCGGGCCAGCGCCCGGGTAAAGCCCTCAAGACCGGCCTTGGCGGCGGCATAGTTGGCCTGACCGGCATTGCCCATGGCGCCGACCACCGAGCCGATGCTGATGATACGACCCCAGCGCCCCTTGGTCATGCCCTTGAGCACGGCCTTGGAGAGCCGGAACAGGCTGTTGAGGTTGGTATCGATCACATCGAACCACTCATCATCCTTCATCCGCAGCATCAGGTTGTCGCGGGTGATGCCGGCGTTGTTGACCAGGATCGACGGCGCGCCGAATTGCGCCTGGACCTGCTCGAGGGCGGCCGCGACGGAGGCGTTGTCGGACACGTTGAGCACCAGACCGGTACCTTCGATGCCATTGGCCTTGAGCGACTCGGCGATGCGCTGGGCACCCGCCTCGCTGGTCGCGGTGCCGATCACGGTGGCGCCGAGCCGACCCAGCTCCAGGGCGATGGCTTGACCGATACCACGCGTGGCGCCTGTGACCAGGGCGACCTTACCTTGCAGACTCATCTCGTTTTCCTCGATTCAAAAAGCCGCGCGCGTGGCGGCGAAGGCGTCGGGGGTGTCCAGGGCCAGTGTTTCCACGCCCTTGACGCATCTCTTGTTCAGACCGGCCAGTACCTTGCCGGGACCGCACTCCACCAGGTGGGTGACGCCCTGGGCAGCCAGGTACTGCACCGACTCGACCCAGCGCACCGGACTGTACAGCTGGGCCAGCAGATCCTGCTGGAGGCTGGCCAGATCGGTGTTGACGCCGGCATTGACGTTCTGCACCACCGGAATCTCCGACTGGCTCCAGGTGCAACCACGCACGTCCTCGGCGAAGCGCTCCGCCGCCGGACGCATCAGGTCGCAATGGGAAGGCACGCTGACCGGCAGGGCCACGGCGCGCTTGGCACCCAGGGCCTTGCAGGCCTCGATGGCGCGCTCTACCGCAGCAGCGGCACCGGCGATCACCACCTGCCCCGGAGCGTTGAAGTTGACCGCGCTCACGACCTCACCCTGGGCCGCTTCGGCACAGGCGGCCAGCACCTGGGCATCCTCCAGACCCAGGATGGCGGCCATGCCGCCCTGCCCGGCCGGCACGGCTTCCTGCATCAGCTCACCACGGCGCGCCACCAGGCGTACCGCCTCGGCGAACTGCAGGCTGCCCGCGGCGACCAGCGCCGAATATTCGCCCAGGCTGTGACCGGCGACATAGGCCGGCTTGGCGCCGCCCTCGGCCAGCCACAGGCGCCACAGCGCGATGGAGGCGGTCAGGATGGCGGGCTGGGTACGGTCGGTCTGATTGAGCGACTCCTGCGGGCCCTGCTGGGTCAGCGCCCAGAGGTCATAGCCGAGGACAGCGGACGCTTCGGCGAAGGTTTCGCCGATCAGCGCGTGGTGCGTGGCCAGCTCACCCAGCATGCCCAGGGCCTGGGAACCCTGACCGGGAAAGACGAAAGCGAGAGAGGCGGACATAGGCAGGTCTCTTGTAGGTCCATTGCTGGCGAAACCGCGGTTCCGCCACTGACAGACTGAGATGTCGGTGTCGACCGGTCGGTCACACCGCTTTCAGAACCGCCAAGTTTAACCGGATCCGCGCGGGGAGATCAGTCTCCACGTCGCGCAGGGCCCGCTCGATGGCCTGAACGAAACCGACTTCGCCTGCCGCGCCATGGCTTTTCACCACCACCGCATTCAGGCCGAGAAAGCTCGCACCGTTGCGCAACTCCGGATCCCAGTGACGGAAACGCCGGGCCAGCCAGGGCTGCAGCAACTGACGCTCAAGCCAGGAGGCCGTGCCGCTGCGTTCGACCAGCAGGCGCAGCAGCGCCTCACCGGACTTGAGCACGGCATTGCCGGTGAAGCCATCGCAGACCACCACATCCGCCACGGCGGCATAGAGATCGCTGCCCTCGACGAAGCCGATGAAGTCGAAGGCCTGACTCTCGGCAAGGCGCCGTGCGGCGTCCTGGATCACCGGCGTGCCCTTGCCCGGTTCGCGACCGACATTGAGCAGCGCGACCCTAGGCCGTGCCAGGCCGCGGGCCTGGGCCGCACCTGCCCCCAGATAGGCGAATTGCACCAGCTGTTCGGCGCTGGTGTCGAGATTGGCGCCAAGATCCAGCAGCAGCGTCTGATGCCTGCCCTGCCCGGGCAGCGCCGACATCATGGCCGGGCGATCGATGTCCGGCAGCGTCCCGAGCAGCAGGCGCGCAAGCGCCATCCAGGCCCCGGTATTGCCGGCGCTCAGGCAGCCCTGGGCGTGGCCTTGCTGTACCGCTTCGAGCGCGGCATGCATGGACGTACGGGTGCGACTACGCACCACACTGGCGGGTCGTTCATCGGGACCGACGAGGCCATCGACATATTCGAACTGCAGGCGAGCGGCGAGCGAGGCAGGCGGTGACCAGGCCGACAGGGCGTCGCGCTGACCACAGAGAAGGAGGTGTAAGGCGGGGAAACGCTCGAGGGCGTCGAATGAAGCAGGAACAATGCAGCGGGGACCGAAGTCCCCGCCCATTGCATCGATCGCGATGACGATTTCGATCGAGAATTACTCGTCGGAACCTTTGTCGATCACTTTGCGACCGCGGTAGAAACCGTCGGGCGACACGTGGTGGCGCAGGTGAACTTCACCAGTGCTCTTTTCCACGGACAGAGCGTTCGCTTCGAGGGCGTCGTGCGAACGACGCATGTCGCGAGCGGAACGGGATTTTTTGTTCTGCTGAACAGCCATGATTTAACTCCTAAACGTTTGGGTCACGCTTCAACTGCGCAAGTACACTGAACGGGTTGGGTCGCTTTTCCTCGTCCGCCGGCTCTTCGGGCGCCTCGAAACCTTCCGGATGCTGGCAAGCACCTTCCGGATGCACGGGAATGATCGGCAGCGCGAGCAGCAGCTCTTCTTCGATCAGACTATGCAGATCCAGGGGCTCTTCACCAACCTCCAGGGCGTCGTAGCCCTGTGGCAAGGCATCGGCCGACTTCCCTTCCCGCAGCACCGCGAAATCGAATTCGCTGCTAATGGGAAGCACTGCCGGCTCCAGACAACGCTGGCAAATCATCTCGACCTTGGTATCCAGGACACCATGGATGACGAACTGCTTTTGTTGATCACGCCCGAAGTCGAGGACGACGGCAACCGCGCCTTCGGACTTCACGAGCTGCTCGCCGACACGCCGCATGTTCGCGAGAGGCAGCTCACCCTTGAGGGTTACGCCGCGATCCGCCAATTTGCGAGGATCGACCTGAGGTGGAATTGGCCCATTCAACATAAGCGCGCCATTATAGGGACGGCCTTACGGCTGTCAAAGGAAATTAACCCCGAAGCGACTCCGACCGACCTTTGGTCGACCTCGCCCGAGAACAAACTGATGCCTCGTATTCTACTCGCTTCCAGCTCGCCTTACCGCCGCCAATTGCTGGAAAGGCTGCAGCTGCCCTTCGCCCACCAGTCACCCGACATCGACGAGACGCCGCTACCCGGCGAAACCCCTCAGGCACTGGTGGAGCGCCTGGCACGTGCCAAGGCCACCGCCCTGGCCGATCAGCGGGAGCCGACGCTTATCATTGGCTCGGATCAGGCGACTGCCATAGAGGGCGAGATTCTCGGCAAGCCCCTGACCTACGCACGGGCCCATCAGCAGCTGACCCGAGCCAGTGGTCGCACCCTGGTGTTCCATACCGGACTGGCCGTCCTGGACAGCCGCAGTGGCGAGTGCCGCAGCGAGGTGGTGGATTTCCAGGTGCGCTTTCGCCCGCTGGATGCTGCGACCATCGACCGCTATCTGCGGGCGGAGCAACCCTATGACTGCGCTGGCAGCTTCAAGGCCGAAGGCCTCGGCATCGCCCTGTTCGAAGCCATGCAGGGAGAGGATCCGACCAGCCTGATCGGCCTCCCGCTGATCCGCCTGGCCGCATTGCTGCGCCAGGCAGGAGTGCAGGTGCCCTAGGCCACCTGCAGCTGGCACCAATTAACGCAGCACCGGACCCTGCCAGCCCATATAGAGGGCCAGACGCTCGGCGACGCTGGCACCCAGGCGCTTGGCGAAGCGATCAAAGGGCGAGTCCTCCTGGGTAAAGTCCACCAGGCGCTCCTCCTTGACCACATCCCGCGCCACATAGCTGGTGCTGCCGAGGCCATCGATCAACCCCAGGGAAAGCGCCTGCTCGCCGGACCACACCAGTCCGGAGAACAACTCGGGATGGCCCTCGACCTTGAGTCGATCGCCGCGGCCTTTCTTGACGCTGTCGATGAACTGCTGATGGGTGGTATCCAGCACCTGCTGCCAGAAGCGGGTTTCCTCGGGCTTCTGCGGCTGGAAGGGATCCAGGAAGGCCTTGTGCTCGCCGGAGGTATAGACGCGCCGCTCCACGCCCAGCTTTTCCATGGTGCCGACGAAGCCGAAGGAAGCCGCGGTCACGCCGATGGAGCCGACCAGACTGGCCTTGTCGGCATAGATGGCATCGGCCGCACTGGCCACATAGTAGGCGCCCGAGGCACCCAGGTCGGTGATCACCGCGTACAGCTTGATGTCCGGGTGCAGACCGCGCAGTCGCTTGATCTCGTCATAGATGTAGCCGGATTGCACCGGACTGCCGCCCGGGCTGTTTATACGCAGCACCACACCGCGGGTGTTGCTGTCGTCAAAGGCCTTGCGCAGCGCCGTCACGACATTGTCGGCACTGGCCTTCTCGTCGTCGGCGATCACGCCCTTGAGTTCGATGAGCGCGGTATGGGCGCCGGACTCGGTCACCCCGCCCTTCTTGCCCAGCGACAACAGGGGCGTGAACAGCACCAGCATGACAATCAGATAGGCGAAGGTCAGCAGCTTGAAAAAGATGCCCCAGCGCCGCGCTCGCCGTTGCTCGCGCACGCTGGCGAGCATGGTCTTCTCGATCAGGGCCCAGGTCCTGTCGTCCGCCGGACGCGTACGTCCGCTGTCTTCCTTCCACTCGTCAGCCATGCCCGCTATCACTCCTGCACACAACATTGTCACCCAGCCATAGCGCCAGGTCCGCGAAAGCTTCGATCACCAGGCGCGGACCGAAATCCCTGAGGACCTCGGCCGGCTGGGCGCCATAGGCGACCCCGATCGCCGCGACCCCGGCACGCCGCGCCATTTCCAGGTCGAAGACGGCATCCCCAACCAGCAGGGCATGCTCCGGCGCCACGCCGCAGTGGGCGAGAATTTCCTGCACCATCTGCGGATCGGGCTTGCCGGCGGCCTCGTCGGCGCAGCGGGTGATGTCGAAGAAATCGCTCAGGCCATGCTGCTGCAGCGAACGGTCCAGGCCGCGACGGCTCTTGCCCGTCGCCACGGCCAGCTGATAACCCTGGGCGCGAAAGCGCTGCAGCCCGCTCAGCACATCGGGAAACAGCGGCGAGGCCGCCTGCTCGCGACGGACGAATTCGGCGCTGTAGGCATCGCGAAAGCCCTCGATCTGCGCCGGGGTCACCAGCTGCGGATAAAGGGTCTGGATCGCCGCGACCAGCTCCAGGCCGATGATGCCCTTGATGGCCACGTCGCTGCGCGGCGGCAACCCCAACCGCTCGGCCGCCACGTGCATGACCTCGACGATCCGGCCGATGGAATCCGCCAGGGTGCCGTCCCAGTCGAAGATCAGCAGCTGGTAGTCAGGCATCCAGACGCTCCAGCGTCTGACTCCAGGTGCTGTCGACCGGCGCTTCCAGCCGCAGCTCACCGCCTTCGGGCAAGGGGATCACCAGACTCGCCGAGTGCAGGAACAGTCGCTTGCCACCGAGTTCGCGGATCTCCTGGGAAAAGGCTTCGTCGCCGTACTTGGGATCGCCGGCGATGGCGTGCCCCGCATGGCGCGCGTGGACGCGGATCTGATGGGTCCGCCCGGTCACCGGCCGCGCCTCGACCAGGGTGGCGAATTCGCCATAGCGCCGCAGCACCCGGAATTCGGTGAGCGCCTCCTTGCCCTCGTCGTTGACCTCGACCATGCGCTCGCCGGACCTGAGGGTGTTCTTCAGCAGCGGCGCGCTGATCTTCTTCTTGGCCGCCGGCCAATGGCCGCGCACCAGGGCGTGATAACGCTTGTCCACGCCGTCGCCGCGCAAGGCTTCGTGCAGGAAGCGCAGCATGCTGCGCTTCTTGGCGATCATCAGCAGGCCCGAGGTATCCCGATCGAGACGATGGACCAGCTCGATGTCGCGGGCGTCGGGACGCAGCTGGCGAAAGACCTCGATGACCCCGCCGGACAGGCCACTGCCGCCGTGCACGGCGATGCCGGCCGGCTTGTTGATGACGATGAGGGTCTTGTCCTCGTGGACGATGGAGTCCTCCAGGCGCTCAAGCAGCCCCTTGGCCAGGGGCGCCGGCTCGTCGGGCTCGGACAGGCGCAGTGGCGGTACGCGGATCTGGTCGCCGGCCTGCAGGCGGTAGTCGGGCTTGATGCGCCCCTTGTTCACCCGTACTTCGCCCTTGCGCAGGATGCGATAGATGAGGGTCTTGGGCGCGCCCTTGAGCTGGGTACGCAGGAAGTTGTCGATACGCTGGCCGGCATAGTCGGCGGGCACATCGAGCAGTTGAACGCCGGTGCTGGGAGAAGGAGGCTTAGTCATCGGCAGATGATAGCAATTTTCCCTTATTTGAAGCACTTAAAGCTTGCTGCTATAGTCCGGAGGCGGTTATCAGTCCTGTCTGGATGGCACCGCTCGCGAGGCCGTAGATTCCGCCCGCGAATAATAGGCTGCAAATGCAATAGTCACTGGACGTCTGGCCGTCCAGCAGACCGCCGACTCTGCCCAAGGGGGTGAGTGGCGAGCTGCGATCCGCCTGGTAACCAAAGGCAGCGGCACCCAGGGTGTCAGCTGTAAAACGACAACCGCTCCGGACCTTGCGGGCGGCACCAGATTCCTGAAGATTGTGTGCAGGATGGAGATGCACAACCAGCGTATCGCGTAGCCTGACAGTACGCCTGCAGCCCGCTTCGCGCCCAGCTTCGGCCAAGGTGACGATCGCAGGTGGAAGCCTCAAGGCCAACGGCCGATGCTCCAACCGCGACACCTGACACGAATCCCGCGACGACCCGGCTGCCCGAGCCTTTCGGCTGTCACGCCCGCACCATGCCTGGTTGATTCCTCCTCTTGTGGAGCTGCAACGGCAGTCGCTCAAGCGCCTGCAGGAGACGTAGTCGCGGCACGCCCCCGGGCCTGCTGCTGGACACGAAGGCCGGCTTGGACCGGCTTCGATACGACCCCGTGCACCCTTCTCCTGAATCCTGTTGCCACCACGTGGGCCGAGAGCCTGGAACGTAGTGGTATTACATGAAAAGAATGCTCATCAACGCGACCCAGCCCGAGGAATTGCGGGTTGCCCTGGTCGACGGTCAACGTCTGTTCGATCTGGACATCGAGTCCGGAGCCCGCGAACAGAAAAAGGCCAACATCTACAAAGGCCGCATCACCCGCATCGAACCCAGCCTGGAAGCCGCCTTCGTCGACTTCGGCGCTGACCGCCACGGCTTCCTCCCGCTGAAGGAAATCTCCCGGGAATACTTCAAGAAGAACCCGGAAGGCCGCGTCAACATCAAGGAAGTGCTCTCCGAAGGCCAGGAAGTAGTCGTCCAGGTCGAAAAGGAAGAGCGCGGCAACAAGGGCGCCGCCCTGACCACCTTCATCAGCCTCGCCGGTCGCTACCTGGTGCTGATGCCCAACAATCCCCGCGCGGGTGGCATCTCCCGTCGCATCGAGGGTGAAGAGCGCAACGAACTGCGCGAAGCCCTGAACGGCCTGAACGCCCCGGGCGACATGGGTCTGATCGTGCGCACCGCCGGTCTCGGTCGCAGCACCGAAGAACTGCAGTGGGACCTCGACTACCTGCTGCAACTCTGGTCCGCCATCAACGAAGCCTCGGGCGAGCGCAAGGGTCCCTTCCTGATCTATCAGGAAAGCAACGTCATCATTCGCGCCATCCGCGACTACCTGCGCCAGGACATCGGCGAGGTTCTGGTCGACAGCGTCGAAGCCCAGGAAGAAGCCCTGAGCTTCATCCGCCAGGTGATGCCGCAGTACGCCAGCAAGATCAAGCTGTACCAGGACAGCGTCCCGCTGTTCAATCGCTTCCAGATCGAAAGCCAGATCGAGACCGCCTTCCAGCGTGAAGTGAAGCTGCCCTCGGGCGGTTCCATCGTCATCGATCCCACCGAAGCCCTGGTGTCCATCGACATCAACTCGGCGCGCGCCACCAAGGGTGGCGACATCGAAGAAACCGCCCTGCAGACCAACCTGGAAGCGGCTGAGGAAATCGCCCGCCAGCTGCGCCTGCGCGACATCGGCGGCCTGATCGTCATCGACTTCATCGACATGACCCCGGTCAAGAATCAGCGCGCCGTGGAAGATCGCGTCCGCGAAGCCCTGGAAGCCGACCGCGCCCGCGTGCAGATCGGTCGCATCTCCCGCTTCGGCCTGCTGGAAATGTCCCGTCAGCGCCTGCGCCCTTCCCTGCGCGAAACCAGCGGTATCGTCTGCCCCCGCTGCAACGGCCAGGGCATCATCCGCGACGTGGAATCCCTGTCGCTGGCCATCCTGCGCCTGATCGAGGAAGAAGCCCTCAAGGATCGCACCGCCGAGGTTCGTGCCCACGTACCCATCCAGGTCGCGTCCTTCCTGCTCAACGAGAAGCGCAACAGCATCACCAAGATCGAGCTGCGCACACGCGTGCGCATCATCATCCTGCCGGACGATCACATCGAGACCCCGCACTTCGAAGTGCAGCGTCTGCGTGACGACAATCCCGAGCTGCTGAACAGCCAGTCCAGCTACGAGATGGCCAACACCGAAGCCGAAGAGGTGCAGCCGGTCAGCTCCACCCGCACCCTGGTGCGCCAGGAAGCGGCGGTGAAGGTTGCGCCCGAACGCGCACCGGCCCCCACCCCGGTCACTGCCGAAGTCGTGGCGCCCGTCGCCCCTGCAGCCAAGGCCACCGCCGAGCCCAACCTGTTCAAGGGCCTGGTCAAGTCCCTGGTCAGCCTGTTCGCCGGCAAGACCGAAGAGCAGCCCATGGCCGACAAGGCCGTTGCCGCGCCGGTCGCCGCCAAGAGCAGCGACGAGCAGCGCAGCCAGGACGAGCGCCGCAACGGCCGTCAGCAGAATCGCCGCCGCGAAGGTCGTCGTGACGACGAGCGCAAGCCGCGCGAAGAGCGTCAGCCCCGCGCCGATCGTGGCGAGCGCAGCGAGCGCCCGGCCCGCGAAGAGCGCAAGCCGCGGGAAG
This sequence comes from Pseudomonas sp. PS02302, assembly GCF_029959585.1. NCBI lineage: Bacteria > Pseudomonadati > Pseudomonadota > Gammaproteobacteria > Pseudomonadales > Pseudomonadaceae > Pseudomonas > Pseudomonas sp. PS02302. The sequence goes on along the minus strand of NZ_JASCON010000025.1, from coordinate 2,105 downwards.
AGCGTCAGCCCCGCGAAGAGCGTCAGGCCCGTGAAGACCGCCCGGCTCGCGAGGAGCGTCAGCCCCGCGAAGAGCGCGCCACTCGCGAAGAGCGTCAACCGCGTGAAGAACGCCAGCCGCGCGAAGACCGCCCGGCTCGCGAAGAGCGTCAGCCCCGTGAGGAGCGCGCCTCTCGCGAAGAGCGTCAGCCGCGTGAAGAGCGTCAACCCCGTGAAGAGCGCCAGCCGCGCGAAGAGCGCGTGAGTGCCGAAGAGCGTCCGGCTCGCGAAGAGCGCCAGCCGCGTGAGGAGCGTCAGCCTCGCGAGGAGCGCAAGCCACGCGAAGAGCGCCAGCCCCGCGAAGAGCGCAAGGCGCGCGAAGAGCGTCAGGAAGCGGCCAGTGCCGAAGAGTTGAACGAAGAAGAAGTGCTGGACGGCAATGACGAACTGGAAGAAGGCGAAGAGCGTCCGCGTCGCCGTTCCCGCGGTCAGCGTCGCCGCAGCAACCGTCGTGAGCGTCAGCGCGATGCCAATGGCAACTTCATCGAAGACGAAGAGCCGGGTACCGATGCCCCTGTAGCGCCCGCCGCCATAGCTCTGGGTACCGCTGTCGTGGTGAGCGAGAGCGTGACTGCCGTCGCCACCCAGGAAGAGGCTCGTGAGGCTCACCAGCAGGAGCCGGTGGTTGCTGCCGACATCCCTGCCGCTGAAGTCACCCAGGAAACCGCCGTGGAGCAGCCTGCCGCCGAAGCGCCGGCCCAGCCGGAGATCCTCACGCCCGACGTGATCCAGCTGCAGGACGAGCGTGCGCCGCACCAGGAAGTGGAAATTGCCGCACCTGCTGCCGAGCAGATCGCCCCGGTCGCGACCCCTGCCGCCATTCCTGCCGCACCGGCCGAAGCCGAAACTGCAGAGTCGGCCGCAGGCCGCGCCTCCAACGACCCGCGCGAGCGTCGTCGCCGTGAGCGCATGGCTCGTGAAGCTGAAGCCGCTCGCGCCAGCCAGCCCGAGCAGCAGGCCGAGGCACCCGCCCTGGGCGCCATCGCCGAAACCGAGGAAACCTTCGCTACCGCAGCGGTAGGCACCGTGGAGCCGCAGCAGGCGCCCGAGGTTCAGCCCGTCCAGGCGACCGAGGAGCTGCCCGCAGCCGAGGCCGAGTCGGCGCCGATCGTGATCGAAGAGCCCGTCGAGGTCGTACCCAGCCCTGCCCAGGAAGAAGCGGCCAGTGTCGCCCTGACCGGTCAGGACAGTGTCACTGACGAAGCACCCAAGGCCGATGCCGATGCCGTGAAAGAGGACGAAGCCACTCAGGCCGAACTCGATCGCAAGCTCAAGGACTCCCGGGAAAATCATCCCGGCTGATCTCAGCCATCCATGAAAAGGGGCGCCTAGGCGCCCCTTTTTTTTATATCTGGAATCCTTACAGGCGCCGGTACGCGCTCGACGCCACCCTGGACATGCCATAGCAGCCTCGCGCAGGCGAGCACTTAGCCAGAAGCAGGGGAAGATGACCTTCGTGCCAAACCCCACGTTGGGGCTGCCTCAACCCGCCTACGGTGCCCTGCATACTGTGTAAGTTGGCACTGAGCGCGGCGAAGCCCAACGCTGGCGCGATAGCAGGACTGTTGGGCTTCGGCGATGGAGCCGCCTCAACCCAACCTACGGTGCTCCGGCATAGCCGGTAGGTTGGCGCTGAGCGCAGCGAAGCCCAACGCTGGCGCGATAGCAGGACTGTTGGGCTTCGGCGATGGAGCCGCCTCAACCCAACCTACGGTGCTCCGGCATAGCCGGTAGGTTGGCGCTGAGCGCGGCAAAGCCCAACGCTGGCGCGATAGCCGGACTGCTGGGCTTCGGCGATGGAGCCGCCTCAACCCAACCTGCGGTGCCCCGGCATAGCCGGTAGGTTGGCGCTAAGCGCAGCGAAGCCCAACTCTGGCGAGATAGCAGGACTGTTGGGCTTCGACGGTGGAGCGGCCTCAACCCAACCTGTGGTGCCCCGGCATAGCCGGTAGGTTGGCGCTGAGCGCAGCGAAGCCCAACACTGGGAGGAAAGGCCGGGCTGTTGGGGCGCGGCGGGGGGGCTGGCCCGGGCCCACCCCCGGCTCGTTTAAACATATCCGCGCCCCC
>NZ_JASCON010000024.1:0-64229 GCF_029959585.1 Pseudomonas sp. PS02302 | reverse complement strand
TACTGGATGACGGGGAAGGGACCCTGGCGTTGGGGGGTTTAGATCGGGGCGGGCAATACCCCGGCGGCGCCGTCGACGGCGCGGTCGACGCTGGTCACGCCGGGCACCAGGGCCTCGGGCTGGGTGGGACGACCTTCGTCCTGCAGGACACCCTTGACCGCATCGGCGATGGTAGGCTGCTTACGGGCCTGCTGGGCGGTGAGTTTTTCCACAGCCTTGGGATCGAAGCTGGCGTACCTGTCGAGCACCTTCTGCATGTCGGCATCGGTACGCGCCATGCTCTTGGCATTGCTGACCGCTTCGGCACCCAGCGAGCGTTTTTCCGGATCGCGGGCGCAGCCGGTCAGGGCGAGACCGGCGCCAACCAGGGCCAGGGCGAGGAGGGTGGGTTTGCTACGCAAGACGGACAGCGGCATGGCGAAGATCCTGTGCGAATTCGAGGGGACTACCTTCAAACCGACATGCTTATCGCGCGAGAGGTTCCGGCGGGCCGCCGGCAGGTGCCTGGCAATCGCCCTGCTGGGGCTGCTGGGTACCCACGCCTTCGCCGAGCCGGCGGCCTACTGGCGCTGGCGCAGCAACACGGATGGCCAGGAGTTCTGTACCCAGACGCCGCCGGGGGCGGGCTGGGTCCGGGTCGCGGGGCCCTTTCGCGATCTGCAGTGCCGCGAGCCGGGCAACCTGCCCTTGCGCCGCTGGGCCGTACCGCCGCAACAGCGCTTCTAGTTCGAGGTCTCGGCGGCCTTGAGCAGGGAGGCGCCGAGCTCGCCTTCGTAGCGCTGCCACACCGGGCGCATGGCCTCGCGCCAGCGGGTCCGCTGCTCGGGGGTGAGGGTGATGATCTCGCTGCCGCCCGCGGCGGCGATGCGCGCGCGATCGCGCTGATTTTCCGCCTCGGATTGCTTCTTCACCTCGAAGGTCACCTGGTCGATGATTTCCTCCAGGGTGCTGCGTACGGCGAAGGGCAGGGTACGCCAGCGATCCGCCTTGACGATCAGCATGTAGTCCAGGGCGCCGTGATTGCTTTCGGTGAAATAGCGCTGCTGCTGATCGAGGCGCTGGCTCCAGTAGTTGGACCAGGTGTTTTCGGTGGCATTGACGGTGCCCAAGGTGAGCGCCTGCAGGGTCTGGTTGAAGGGCAGCCTGACCGTCGTGGCGCCGAGGGCCTCGAACTGGCTCTGCAGGACGTCGGAATTCTGGATGCGGAACACCAGCCCCTTGGCATCACTGGGTTCGCGCAAGGGCTTGCGCGCCGCCAGCTGCTTGAGGCCGTTGGGCCAGTAGGCCAGGCCGATGATGCCGGCCGGCTCCAGACTGTGCAGCAATTGGCGACCACTGGGTCGGGCCTGGAAGTGATCGAGGGCCGCGCGACTCTCGAACAGGAAGGGCAGGTCGAACAGCTTGAGCTTGGGACTGAGTTCGGTGAGCTTGCTGATCGCCGGCGCCAGGATGTCGACCTTGCCGTCCTGCAGCGCCTGGAGTTCGTTGGCATCGGTGAAGACCGTGGCGCTGGGCATCACCTCCAGCTGGACCTGTCCGGCGAGGCGCTGCGCCACCAGTTGCTGGAACAGCTGAGCGCCCTTGCCCTTGGGGGTCTCCGGTGCCACCACATGGGAAAACCTCAGGGTAATGACGTCAGCGTAGCTGGACGTCATGGGCAGGGCAGCGGAGAGCAGGGCGCACAGGCCCAGGATCGACGATTTCATGGCAGGTCCTGGTGGTTATTCTTGGAATCCTTATAGGCGTACTTTACCAGTGCGACGTCAGGTCGCAGGGCCTGTGGGAAGGCGTTGGCTGCCGTTTGGCGGATGACCGGGAGAATCGGCGTCGCGCTGGCGTTCCAATGTCCACACCCAAGAGAAGGACGCGTCCATGAATACCGCTCAAACCGTTCGTTTGCCCGATGGCACTACCGTTCCGGCGCTGGGCCAGGGAACCTGGCGCATGGGCGAGAACGCCGACCTGCATCGCCAGGAGGTCAGCGCCTTGCGCCAGGGCCTGGACCTGGGCCTCACCCTGATCGACACCGCCGAGATGTACGGCGAAGGCCGCGCCGAGGAACTGGTTGGCGAGGCCATCGCCAGGCGGCGGGACGAGGTGTTCTTGGTGAGCAAGTTTTATCCGAAGAATGCCACCGAGGCCGGCGTGCCCCTGGCCTGTGAACGCAGCCTGAAGCGCCTGGGCACCGATGTCATCGACCTCTATCTGCTGCACTGGCGCGGCCAGGTGCCGCTGATCGAGACGGTCATGGCGCTGGAGAAGCTGCGCGACGAAGGCAAGATCCGCCACTGGGGCGTATCCAATCTCGACACCAGCGACATGCTCGAATTGAACGACGATCGCTGCAGCGCCAACCAGGTGCTCTACAACCTGGAACAGCGCGGCATCGAGCATGACCTGCTGCCCTGGAGCCAGCGTCAGCAGCTGCCGGTGATGGCCTATTGTCCGCTGGGGCAGGGCGGCGATCTCTTGCGGCACCCGGCCCTGGCTACCCTGGCCGAGCGGCATCAGGCCACCCCGGCGCAAATCGCCCTGGCCTGGGTGCTGCGTCAGCCGGGCGTGATCGCCATTCCCAAGGCGGGCGATGCCGGCCATCTCGAAGAGAACGCGCGGGCGCTGGATCTGCGCTTGGGCGACGAAGACTTCGCCCTGCTCGACGGCGCCTTCCCGCCGCCGCAAAGCAAGACGCCGCTGGCGATCATCTAGCCGCCGCGGATCAGCCGGCGCAGCGGAAAGCGCGTGGGGTGGCAGGCTTCGGCCACCCGTCGGGCCACCGGCAGGGGTTCGTCTTCCAGCCAGGCCGCCAGCAGTTCGGCGGCCAGCGGGGTGGTGACCAGGCCGCGTGAGCCGTGCGCCAGATTCACATAGAGGCCCGTGCGCCAGGGCGCCGCCTGCTCGGGCACCTGGCGGGCATCGTAGGCCAGCGCCTGGTAGTGCTGGGCGAAGATGGCTTCATCCGCGACCGGGCCGACCAGGGGCAGATAGTCCGGCGAGGTGCAGCGAAAGGCCACCCGGCCTTCCAGCGTTTCGGCGTCGTAGCCGGCGGCCAACGCGGGCGACAGCTCGGCGAGCAGCTGCAGATTGCTCTGGTGTTCCGCCTGGCTGGGTTCGGTGTCGTCCCGGTCGAAGACGAAGCTGGCGCCCAGGCAGTGCCGACCCTCCCGCGCCGGAGCAAGATAGCCTTCGCCGCAGACCGCGGTCGCCAGCGCCTGGCTGTCCGGGGTTTCCGGCAGCGCGGACAACTGTCCACGGATTGCCTTGAGCGGCAGCTCAGGCAGCAGCGTCCTGGCCTGGGCGGCACTGGCCACCACGACCACCGTCGCCGCCAGTGACTCACCCTGGGTGAGTGCCTGCCAGCCGTGCTCGGTTTGTTGCAGGGCGGTCACCTCGGTATGGGTGACCAGCTCGATATTCGGATGGGTCAGCCAGTGCGCGCACAGGGCGGGCGGATGCACCCAGCCCCCTTCCGGAAAGAACAGGCCACCGGCCGTCAGACCGATGCCGGCCCTGTTGCTGGCGGCTTCCCTATCCAGCGGTTGCAGCAGATCGGCGGGGAAGTGTGCCGCCAATTGCGCCTGCCGCTGGGCGTCCTTGTCCGTCAGCGCCAGTTGCAGCACTCCGCAGGGTGACCAGGCAGCGCCCGTTGGCAGGGCCTGCAGTTCGCGCAGGGTCAGGCCGAAGCCATCGAGGATCAGCCGACTGAGCGGGGTGTCATGGGCCGACAGTTTGAGATAGAGCACCCCCTGGGGATTGCCGGAGGCTTCCTGGGCGGGCGCCCCGTGGCGCTCGACGACCCTGACCTGCCAGCCGCGACGCGCGAGACTGGCCGCGGTGGCGCAACCGGCCAGGCCGGCGCCTATGACCAGCGCGGTGCGCGGGCCCTGGGGGCGCGATGGGCGGGCATACCAGGGCACGGCGGCAGGGATCACCGGGCGTTCCAAGACGCCAGCCAGCATTTCCCGCTTGTGGCCGAAGCCGGGCACCTTGGCCATGGCGAAACCGGCCTCGTTGAGGCCACGGCGGACGAAGCCGGCACAGGTGAAGGTCGCCAGGGTGGTACCGGCGTGGGACAGCCGCGCCAGTTCGGCGAACAGCGCGGGCGTCCACATCTCGGGATTCTTGGCCGGGGCGAAGCCGTCCAGGAACCAGGCATCGCAACGGGCATCCAGTTCGGGCAGGCGCTCCAGCACATCGCCAACCAGCAGGGTCAGGGTGACGCGCCCGTCATCCAGGATCAGGCGCTGGAAGCCCGGATGGATGGCCCGGTACTGCCGTTGCAGCGCCGCGCTGTAGGGGGCGAGCTCCGGCCAGAGGTTCAGCGCCTGGGCGAGATCGGCAGCGGTCAGGGGGAAGCGCTCGACGCTGACGAAATGCAGGCGCGCAGCCCTGGGCGCCAGGGTGGCGAAGAGTTGCCAGGCGCAGAGGAAGTTGAGGCCGGTGCCAAAGCCCGTCTCGCCTATGGTGAAGACTTCTCCGGCCGCCAGCGCGGCGAAGCGTTCGGCCAGGCGATTCTGCTGCAGGAAGACGTAGCGCGTCTCTTCCAGGCCGCTGGCGCGGGAAAAGAAGACATCGCCATAGGTGCGGGAGAGCGGTTGCCCGGAGGCGTCCCAGTCGAGCTGGGCGTGCTGGAAGTCGGTCATGAGCGGCGCGGCCTGGAATTCAGGGCGCGCAGTCTAAAGGATCGAGCGCAGGCGGTCAGACGTTGCTGACGGATTGGCGCATCAGACCCTGAGAGGTCTGCAGCCGCTCGACATAGCGGTCGATCTGGTTGAGGGCTTCCTCGCGGCTGAAGAAGGGGCCTTCCAGGGTGCCTTCGCGGGTGGTGAAGAAGAATTGGCCGTTGACCACGCTGACGCGCTCGCTTCGGAAATGGGTGCTGGCACCGGGGTCGTCATTGCGTTTGCCGAACATGAGAATCTCCTCCTCGTCTTGCCAACAGACCATGACGAGCGCTGCGGGTTGCCCCGCTCGGTGCGAATTGCGGTCCGTCGATCTTCCTTAGGTGTAGCACCCTAGCGGCCGCTGCGCCCGGGTGGAAAAAGCGCGACGAAATTGTGAGGGTGATCACGCGGCAGGTGGCATCGCGGCCGGGGAATGGCCCAGGCCGGGTCGGCTTTCGCGTTATAACCACAGCGTGATCCGATCTTTCCCGCCCGCTCTGGTGGGCGGCATAGTGCCGCTATCCCTACCTGCATCAGGAGAACTGCCAATGACCATCCGTCTGGGCGACATCGCCCCCGATTTCGAACAGGACTCCAGCCTGGGTCGCATCCGCTTCCACGAGTGGCTGGGCGACAGCTGGGGCGTACTGTTCTCCCATCCGGCCGACTTCACCCCGGTCTGCACCACCGAACTGGGCCTTACCGCCAAGCTCAAGGACGAATTCGCCAAGCGCGACGTCAAGGTGATCGCCCTCTCGGTGGACGGTCTGGAATCGCACCAGGGCTGGATCAAGGACATTGAGGAAACCCAGGCCACCGCCGTGGGCTTTCCGATCCTGGCCGACGCCGACCGCAGCGTCTCGACCCTCTACGACATGATTCACCCCAACGCCAACGACACCCTCACGGTGCGTTCGCTGTTCGTCATCGATCCGCAAAAGAAGGTACGGCTGTCGATCACCTATCCGGCCAGCACCGGACGCAACTTCGACGAGATCCTGCGGGTCATCGACTCCCTGCAGCTCACCGACAACCACAAGGTGGCGACCCCGGGTAACTGGAAGGATGGCGACGACGTGGTCATCGTGCCATCGCTCAAGGACGAGGAAGAACTCAAGCGGCGTTTCCCCAAGGGCTACACCGCGGTGAAACCCTATCTGCGCCTGACGCCCCAGCCCAATCGCTGAAATTTCCTGCGACAACCCGACCCCGGCTCAGGCCGGGGTTTTGTTTTTCTGGTTATAACCAAGTGCCGAAAAGGTATTTTTAGGGAATAAACACCCGCTGCTAAGGTCCGCTCATTCCTTTTTCGAGCGGCGCGACACCGCTCTTTTTTCTCCAGGAGACGGCGATGCAGGTGGTGACTTTGGCAGGCAGTCCGGCAGCGCGCTCGCGCTCCAGCGGCGTGCTGGATCTGGCAGCGAACTGGCTGCAGGGGCGTGGTGTGGAACTGTCCCGCTGGCGCATCCAGGACTTTCCCGCCGCCGACCTCATCGGCGCCCGTTTCGACAGCCCGCCAGTGGTGGAACTGATCGCCCAGCTGCAGGCCGCCGATGGCCTGGTGATCGCCACCCCGGTCTACAAGGCTTCCCTGGCCGGCGCCCTCAAGACGCTGCTGGACCTGCTGCCCGAGCGCGCCTTGGCACTCAAGGTGGTGCTGCCCCTGGCCACCGCCGGCTCCAGCGGTCATCTGCTGGCCATCGACTACGCGCTGAAGCCGGTGCTCTCGGCGCTCAAGGCCCAGGAAATCCTCAACGGCGTCTTCGCCGACGACAGCCAGGTCAGCTACACCGAGACCGGGGTCGCCCTGACCCCGGCGCTGGAGCAGCGCCTGCACGAATCCCTCGAACAATTTCACGCGGCCCTGGTGCGGCGTCCCCAACCCCTGACCCCCGAGCTGCTGGCCGATCGCATCGGCCAGGCGCGCTGGGGCATCTGACCAGGAGCCTTAGTCATGCAGTTCTCCTTCACGCGTTCGCTGCTCGCCGTTTCCCTGCTGACCCTGGCCGCCGGCCTGGCCCAGGCGGAAGAGACGGTACGCATCGGCTACCAGAAGTACGGCACCCTGATCACCCTCAAGGCACGCGGCACCCTGGAGCAGCGCCTGGCCAAGGACGGCGTCAAGGTGCAGTGGACCGAATTCCCCGGCGGCCCGCAGCTGCTGGAAGGCCTCAACGTCGGCAGCATCGACTTCGGCGTGACCGGGGAGACACCGCCGGTGTTCGCCCAGGCCGCCGGCGCCGATCTGGTCTATGTGGCCCATGAGCCGCCGGCGCCCACCAGCGAGGCCATCCTGGTGCCCAAGGATTCGCCGATCCGTTCGCTGGCCGATCTCAAGGGCAAGAAGATCGCCCTGAACAAGGGCTCCAACGTCCACTACCTGCTGCTGCAGGCACTGGCCAAGGCCGGCATCCCCTACCAGGACATCCAGCCGGTCTACCTGCCGCCCGCCGATGCCCGCGCCGCCTTCGAGCGCGGCGCGGTGGATGCCTGGGTGATCTGGGATCCCTACCAGGCCGCCGCCGAGACCCAGTTGCAGGCGCGCACCCTGACCGATGCCACCGGCCTGGCCGACAACCACCAGTTCTATCTGGCCACCCGCAGCTTCGCCAAGGCCCATCCCGAACAGGTCGGCGCCATCGTCGACGAGGTGCGCTCGGTGGGCGAGTGGGCCAAGGCCCACCCGGACCAGGTCGCCGCCCAGGTGGCGCCCCTGCTGAATCTGCCGCTGGACACCGCCGAGCGGGTGGTCAGGCGCCAGGGCTATGGCGCCCGCTTCATCAGTCCCGAGGTCGCCGCGCAACAGCAGAAGATCGCCGACGCCTTCACCGCCCTCAAGTTGATTCCCAAGCCGCTGACGATCCGTGACGTGGTGTGGACCCCGCCCGCCAGTCTGCAGACCGCTGCCGCCAAACCCTGATTTCGCCTGCTGGAGAAAGCCCCATGAGTCTCGATATCTTCTGGTTCCTGCCGACCCACGGCGATGGCCACTACCTGGGTACCGCCGAAGGCGCCCGCGCCGTCGACCACGGCTACCTGACCCAGGTCGCCCAGGCCGCCGACCGCCTGGGCTTCGGCGGGGTGCTGATCCCGACCGGCCGCAGTTGCGAGGATTCCTGGCTGGTGGCCGCCTCGCTGATCCCGGTCACCCAGAAACTCAAGTTCCTGGTGGCCCTGCGCCCCGGGATCATCTCGCCCACCGTGGCGGCGCGGCAGGCGGCCACCCTGGATCGCCTTTCCGGCGGCCGGGCGCTGTTCAACCTGGTCACCGGTGGCGATCCGGACGAACTGGCCGGTGACGGCCTGCACCTGTCCCACAGCGAAAGATACGAAGCCTCGGTGGAATTCACCCGCATCTGGCGTCGCGTGCTGGAAGGCGAGACGGTGGACTACGACGGCAAGCACATCCAGGTCAAGGGCGCCAAGCTGCTCTATCCGCCGCTGCAGCAACCGCGCCCGCCGCTGTATTTCGGCGGCTCCTCCGATGCCGCCCAGGACCTCGCCGCCGAGCAGGTGGAGCTCTACCTGACCTGGGGCGAACCCCTGAACGCGGTGCGCGAGAAGATCGAGGCGGTCAAGGCCAAGGCCGCCGCCCAGGGCCGCACGGTGCGCTTCGGCATCCGCCTGCACGTGATCGTCCGCGAGACCAATGAAGAGGCCTGGCGGGCCGCCGACCGGCTGATCGCCAACCTGGACGACGCCACCATCGAGAAGGCCCAGGCCGCCTTCGCCCGCTTCGACTCCGTCGGCCAGCAGCGCATGGCGGCCCTGCACGGGGGCCGTCGCGACAAGCTGGAGATCGCGCCCAACCTCTGGGCCGGTGTCGGCCTGGTGCGTGGCGGGGCCGGGACCGCGCTGGTCGGCGACGGTCCCACCGTGGCCGCGCGGGTCAAGGAATATGCCGCCCTGGGCATCGACACCTTCATCTTCTCCGGCTATCCGCACCTCGAAGAATCCTATCGGGTGGCCGAACTGCTGTTCCCGCACCTGCCGGTCAAGCGGCCGACCCAGGTCGAAGGCGCCAACTACGTGAGTCCCTTCGGCGAGATGGTGGCCAACGACATCCTGCCGCAGAAAGCGGCGCAGAGCTGAGGGAGGCGGGCATGAACAGCACGATCGAACGTCAACTGCAGCGCCTGGCGCCCTGGGTGGTGCCGGTGGCCCTGATCGTCGCCTGGCAGCTGGCGGTCAGCAGCGGCCTGCTGTCCAGTCGCATCCTGCCGTCGCCGGCGGCGGTGCTGGCAGCGGGCTGGAGTCTGGTCAAGAGCGGCGAGCTCTGGCAACACCTGGCCATCAGCGGCTGGCGCGCCGGCATCGGCTTCGCCATCGGCGGCAGCATCGGCCTGGCGCTGGGCTTCATCACCGGGCTGTCGAAATGGGGCGAGCGGCTGCTCGACAGCACCCTGCAGATGGTGCGCAACGTGCCGCACCTGGCGCTGATCCCGCTGGTGATCCTCTGGTTCGGCATCGACGAGTCGGCCAAGTTGTTCCTGGTGGCCCTGGGGGTGTTCTTTCCCATCTACCTCAACACCTACCACGGCATCCGCAACGTCGATCCGGCGCTGGTGGAGATGGCCCGCAGCTACGGCCTCTCCGGGGCACGGCTGTTCTGGCACGTGGTACTGCCGGGCGCCTTGCCGGCCATCCTGGTGGGGGTGCGCTTCGCCCTCGGCCTGATGTGGCTGACGCTGATCGTCGCCGAGACCATTTCCGCCAGCTCCGGTATCGGCTACCTGGCGATGAACGCCCGGGAATTCCTGCAAACCGACATCGTGGTGCTGGCCATCCTGCTCTACGCCATCCTCGGCAAGCTGGCGGATCTCGCCGCCCGCGGCCTGGAACGTGCCTGGCTGCGCTGGCACCCGGCCTATCAGAAGGGAGCCCACGCATGACCAGTCTGCAAGCCGTTCCGCCGCTCTCGCGCGGCATCGCCCTCAAGCTGCAACAGGTGGTCAAGACCTTTGGCGAGCGCACCGTGCTCCATGGGATCGACCTGCAGATCCCGGCTGGCCAGTTCGTCGCCGTGGTGGGCCGCAGTGGCTGCGGCAAGAGCACCCTGCTGCGCCTGGTGGCCGGTCTCGACCGCGCCAGTGGCGGCACCCTGCTGGGGCAGGACGAGCCCCTGGCGGAGCACCGCGAAGACACCCGGCTGATGTTCCAGGACGCGCGCCTGCTGCCCTGGAAACGCATCATCGATAACGTCGGCCTGGGCCTCAGGGGCGACTGGAAGCCGCGCGCCCTGGAAGCCCTGGCGGCGGTCGGCCTGGCCGATCGCGCCCACGAATGGCCCTCGGCGCTCTCCGGCGGCCAGAAGCAGCGCGTGGCCCTGGCCCGCGCCCTGATCCATCAACCGCGCCTGCTGCTGCTGGACGAGCCACTGGGTGCCCTGGATGCCCTGACCCGCATCGAGATGCAGCAACTCATCGAAGGCCTCTGGCAGCGCCACGGCTTCACCGTGCTGCTGGTCACCCACGACGTGGGCGAGGCGGTGGCCCTGGCCGACCGGGTGGTGCTCATCGAAGACGGCCACGTCGGCCTGGATCTCGACGTCAACCTGGCGCGCCCCCGGGCCGCCGGCGATGCCCAGCTGGCCCGGCTGGAAGCCGAGGTGCTGGCCCGGGTGCTGCAGCAGCCGCTCAATCCCGATCTACCCGAAATCGTGCAACCCCTGCCCACGCAACTGCGCTGGGCCTACTGATCGCTCATCCGAGGAGTTCTGCCATGACCATCAAGGCCATCAACGTTCGCAACCAGTTCAAGGGCACCATCAAGGAAATCATCGAGGGCTCGGTGCTCTCCGAGATCGACGTCCAGACCGCCGCCGGTATCGTCACCTCCGTCATCACCACTCGCTCGGTCAAGGAGCTGGAACTGGTGGTGGGCAGCGAGGTGATCGCCTTCGTCAAATCCACCGAGGTGTCCATCGCCAAGCTGTGATGCGGCTTTGGTGGTGAGGAAACCCGCCCTGGTGGCGGGTTTTTTCGTTGTCTGTTGGGCTGCGCTGCGCTTAGCCCAACCTACGGGGTGTCACGTGGGGCGTAGGTTGGGTTGAGCGCAGCGAAGCCCGACGTTTTCCAGGCTCGAGAAGGTAAGCCGCTGCCCAGGGCAAAAACGCCAACGCCCCGGCTGAGCCAGGGAAGCGCCTGGGACCGGGGCATTGTGAAAGATTTGGAAGGGCAGGGATCAGGCCACCCGGAGGCCCTGGGCGGTCCCCAACTTGGTCAAGTGCAGCAGACCTTCTTCCCACTGCCGATGCCCGGAGCGGGTGTTGATATGGCCGGCACCCGGGAGGATGTCCAGGTCGCTGCCCCAGGCCTGGGCCAGGGCTTCGGCCCGGGCGAGACTGATGGCGTGATCGTTGTCTGAGGTCACTATCCTGGAAGGGAAGGGCAGTGGCTGCCGCGGCAAGGGCGCGAAACCCTGGAGTTCCGCCGGACAATCCGGGCGCTCGACGTCGGCCGGCGCCACCAGCAAGGCCGCCAGCACCCGCTGCCGGCGGGCCACCGGGGCACTGGCCGCCCAACGGGCGACGGTCACGCAGCCCAGGCTATGGGCGATCAGCACCACCGGGGCACTGGCTTGGACGATGGCTCTGTCGAGCGCGGCGATCCAGTGCTGCGGATCGGGGCGCTGCCAGTCGTCCTGCTCGACGCGATGGGCGTCAGGCAGCAGCCGCTGCCAGTGGGTCTGCCAGTGATCGGGGCCGGAACCTTGCCAGCCAGGAAGGATGAGATAGCGGGTCATGGCGGAGCTCCGCGGACGAAAGGGAGAGCCGATAGTGCCGATGGATGATCCGCAGGAGAAAGAATAAAAGGCGCTTTGGTTATGCCTGGAGCTTGGGTCGCGGGTTGGCCGCGGTAGAGCGGTAGGTTGGGCTGAGACGGCTCCACCGTCGAAGCCCAACAGGGCCAATGTCGAAGTGCTGTTGGGCTTCGCTGGCGCTCAACCCAACCTACCAAGGCTGGACTATTCGTTCCGCCCCAACCGCTCCACTTCCTGCAACCAGCGCAGCCGCTGTTCCTCGTCCGCCGCTCGCACCGGCGAGTACTCGTGGACCTGCAGCACCTGGATGCCGCAGGCTTCGAGGCCTTCCTGGATGCCCTGGCGATGGGGCGCCTGGTTACGCAGGCGCTGCCAGGGGGAGGGTGGGGTGTCGGAGGTGACCAGCAACTCGGCGCTGCGCCCGGTCAGCAGGGGCTCGCCGCCCCAGGTCTGGTCACGCTGGGCGAAGGCGAAGCCCGGTTGCAGGACGCGTTCGAGAAAACCCGCCAGTACCGCCGGCAGGCCGTTCCACCACACCGGATAGATGAACACCAGGTGCTCGGCCCAGTGGATCTGCCGCTGGGCTTCCAGCAGATCCGGCTCCAGGGGCTGCGAGAGGTCGTAGCCTTCCCGCAGCACTGGATCGAACTGGGCCTCGGCCAGCTTCAGCTGGCGCACCACCTGGCCAGTGGCCTGGGCGCCCTGGACGTAGGCGTCGGCCAGCGACTGGCAGAAACTGGTGCGCTTGGGATTGCCCTGGATGACCAGCAGGCGCCGGCCATCCCCTTCCAGCGGCGTGGCGCCGCGAGCCTCAGCCACGGCCACCGGCTTCCAGCATGGTTTCCGGACGGACCCACTCGTCGAACTGCGCATCGGTCAGATAGCCGAGCTCCAGCGCGGCGGCGCGCAGGGTCTTGTTCTCGCCGTAGGCCTTCTTGGCGATCTCGGCGGCCTTGTCGTAGCCGATGTGTGGATTGAGCGCCGTCACCAGCATCAGCCCCTGTTCCAGATGTTCGGCCATCTTGTGCTCGTCCGGCTCCATGCCGGTGACGCAATGGGTGTTGAAGTTGCGACTGCCATCGGCCAGCAGACGGATGGATTCCAGCACGTTGTGGGCGATCACCGGCTTGTAGACATTGAGCTGCAGATGGCCTTGGCTGGCGGCGAAACCGACGGTGACGTCATTGCCGATCACCTGGCAGGCCAGCATCGACAGCGCCTCGCACTGGGTCGGGTTGACCTTGCCCGGCATGATGGAACTGCCCGGCTCGTTGGCCGGCAGCTTTACCTCGGCGAAGCCCGCGCGCGGGCCGGAACCCAGCAGGCGCAGGTCGTTGGCGATCTTCATCAGCGCCACGGCCAGGGTCTTGAGACCGCCGTGCAGGGCCACCAGCGGTTCATGGCCGGCGAGGGCGGCGAACTTGTTCGGCGCGGTAACGAAGGGCAGGCCGGTAAGTTCGGCGATTTCCTTGGCGATGGCTTCGTCGAAGCCCTTGGGCGCATTGAGGCCGGTGCCCACGGCGGTGCCGCCCTGGGCCAGTTCCAGGACCGCCGGCAGGGCATTGCGGATGGCGCGCTCGGCCAGGTCCAGCTGGGCGACAAAGGCCGACAGCTCCTGGCCGAAGGTCACCGGGGTGGCGTCCATCATATGGGTGCGGCCGGTCTTGACCAGGTTCTGGTAGCGCGCCGATTGCAGCGCCAGGCCGCCGGACAGCTCGGCGATGGCCGGCAGCAGGTCGTTCTGCACTGCCAGGGCGGTGGCGATGTGCATGGCGGTGGGGAAGCAGTCGTTGGAGCTCTGGCCACGATTGACGTGGTCATTGGGATGGACCGGCTGCTTGCCGCCCATGCCATTGCCGGCCAGTTCGTTGCTGCGTCCGGCGATGACCTCGTTGACGTTCATGTTGCTCTGGGTGCCGCTGCCGGTCTGCCAGACCACCAGGGGAAACTGGTCGTCGTGGAAGCCGTCGAGGATCTCGCTGCTGGCCTTTTCGATCAGGGTGGCGACGTCTTCCGGCAACTCGCCAAGACGCAGGTTGACCCGCGCGGCCGCCTTCTTCACCGTCGCCAGGGCATGCACCACCGCCAGCGGCATCTGCTGGTTGCCGATGGCGAAGTTTTCCAGCGACCTCTGGGTCTGGGCGCCCCAGTAGACGTCGTCGGCTACTTCGATGGGGCCGATGCTATCGGTTTCGGTACGGCTCATGGCGGTCTCCGCTTATAAGGTGTGGGTCCAATCAAGTTGGGCAGCAGGTTAGCGCCAGGGTTCCCAAATGGGAAGTGTTCTCAAGTAGTCGACCGTCTTCGATAAGTTCAGGCCAGGTTCAGCCGCTCTGTGGCACACTCGCCGTCCATTTTCAGTCTCCTGAAGGATGCCCATGAAGAAGACCCTCCGTACGCTTGGCGCCGTCGTTGTGCTCGCCAGCGCCAGCAGCTTCGCCCTGGCCGATGCCAAGAGCCACGCGGCCGACGCGGAGCGCTTTCTCAAGCTGGCCAACGCCGACAAGCTGACCACGCCGGTCTACGCCCAGGTCCAGCAGCTCTTCGCCCAGCACTTCGAGCAGGCCAAGTCGCCGGCCAAGAAAGCCGTGCTGGAAAGCTACACCGCCCGCGCCAACCAGGCGCTGGACAGCACCATCGGCTGGGAAAAGATCAAGCCCGAGATGGTCAAGCTGTACACCGACAACTTCACCGAAGACGAGCTGGAAGGCCTGATCAAGTTCTACCAGTCCGATCTGGGCAAGAAGATGATCGCGACCCTGCCGCGCCTGTCGGCGCAGTCCGCCCAGCTGACCCAGGCCAAGCTGGAGCAGGCGGTACCCAAGGTCAACGGCATCCTCGCCGAGATGGACAAGGAGCTGGGCGTGAAGCCGCCGGCCGGTGCCGAGAACGCACCGCCGCCCGCCAAGCGCTGACTCCAGCCTTTGCCACGAAGCCCGGACTTGTTCCGGGCTTCGTCGTTGGTGGGCCGACCGGAATGATTCCGAGCCGGGCGCCAGCCCGTTAGACTAGGGGTTCTCACAGTCGAGGTATCCCCATGAGCATGCGCGAACGTATCCAGTCCAGCCTGGGCCTGTTGCAACCCGAGCACCTGGAGGTGCTGGACGAAAGCCACATGCACAGCCGCGGCCAGGAGACTCACTACAAGGCTGTGGTGGTCAGCGAACATTTCGCCGGCCTCAACGCGGTGAAGCGCCACCAGAAGGTCTACGGCACCCTGGGCGAACTCATGGGGCAGTTCCATGCCCTGGCGTTGCACACCTATACCCCCGAAGAGTGGGCGGCCCAGGGCCAGGCACCGGATTCGCCCACCTGCCGCGGCGGCAGCACGCACGACCTGGCGGGTTGACCCCGGCGAGCCCTGTTCAGCGGCAGTCCGTATTGGTTAAAATTTGATCGGCGCCGGCATCCTTGCCGGCTTTTTCGTCAAAGAACCTGTTTCACGACCTCGCGAGCTAGAGACAAACAAAGCGAAAAGGGCTGAGGAAGCGGATCGGACTCGCGCTCGAGTTTACGAGTGGTAAATGAGCATTCCGACGGGGCTGGCCTTCCAGGACCTTTTCAACGCAGTTTGGCCGACGCGCAGCAGGTTATGAACAGGTTCTAACCGGTCCGCCCTTTGCGAGGGCGACCCCTGGGAACCCGAAGATGACCGACAAGATTGTCGTGGCGGCCTTGTACAAGTTCGTCACCCTGGACGACTACGTTCAATTGCGTGAACCCCTGCTGCAGATCCTGCTGGCGAACGACGTCAGGGGCACCCTGCTGCTGGCCGAGGAAGGCATCAATGGCACCGTCTCCGGTAGCCGCGAAGGCATCGATGCGGTACTGGCCTGGCTGCGCGCCGATGCGCGCCTGGTGGACATCGACCACAAGGAATCCTACTGCGCCGAGCAGCCCTTCTATCGCACCAAGGTCAAGCTGAAGAAGGAGATCGTCACCCTGGGCGTACCCGGCGTCGATCCCAACCATCGCGTGGGTACCTATGTCGAACCCCGGGACTGGAACGCCCTGGTGGACGATCCCGAGGTGCTGGTGATCGACACCCGCAACGACTACGAGGTGGGCATCGGCAGCTTCAAGGGTGCCATCGATCCCCAGACCAAGAGCTTTCGGGATTTCCCGGCCTATATCCGCGAGCACTTCGATCCGGCTCGGCACAGGAAGGTCGCCATGTTCTGCACCGGCGGCATCCGCTGCGAGAAGGCGTCGAGCTTCATGCTGCAGGAAGGCTTTCCCGAGGTCTTCCACCTCAAGGGCGGCATCCTCAAGTACCTCGAAGAGGTGCCCGCGGCCGAGTCGCGCTGGGAAGGCGAGTGCTTCGTCTTCGACAACCGGGTGACCGTGACCCATGATCTCGCCGAAGGGGTCTACGACCAGTGCCATGCCTGCCGCACGCCGGTCTCGCCGGAAGACATGCAGTCAGCGCATTACAGCCCCGGCATCAGCTGCCCGCACTGCTGGGATTCGCTGTCGGAAAAGACCCGCGCCGGCGCCCGCGAGCGGCAGAAGCAGATCGAGCTGGCGCGCCTGCGCAACGAACCCCATCCCATCGGCCGCGATCCGCGGCTGAACGCCATGCCCAACCCCGAGGAGGTCTAGGATGCCCGGTCGCCTGCTCTATGTGATGGACCCCATGTGCTCCTGGTGCTGGGGCTTCGCGCCGGTGGTCGAGCGCCTGGCCGAGCGGGCGGCCGCCCAGGGCATTCCGCTGCATCTGGTGGTGGGCGGCCTGCGTCGCGAGCGGGTGGCCCAGGACACCGCCAGCCGGGTGCGCACCCTGGCCTACTGGCAGGCGGTGCAGGAGACCACCGGCCAGCCCTTCGCCCTGGACCAGGGCCCGCCGGAAGGCCTGGTGTACGACACCGAGCCCGCCTGCCGTGCCCTGGTCGCCGCCCGCCAGCTCGACGAGGAAGCCGTCTGGCCACTGGCCAAGCGTATCCAGCGGGCCTTCTATATCGAGGCCCGCGACGTTACCCAGCCGGCGCTGCTGGTGGAGCTGGCCGAAGCCTGTGGCCTGCCGCGCATCGAATTCGCGCCGCTGTTCGACGGCGAGCCGGCGCACCAGGCGACCCAGGCCGACTTCGACTGGGCCTTGAATCTGGGTATCGCCGGCTTCCCCACGCTGCTGGCCGAGCGTGATGGTCAGCTGGCGCTGGTCACCAACGGCTACCAGCCGCTGGCCGAACTGGAACCGCTGCTGGACGCCTGGCTCAGCCGCGGCGCGCACCTGGCGTGAGTCTGGTCATCGACGAGCGTCTGACGCTGCCCGAGCAGGAAATCCAGCTCACCGCGGTTCGCGCCCAGGGTGCGGGTGGGCAGAACGTCAACAAGGTCTCCAGCGCCGTCCACCTGAGATTCGACATCCAGGCGTCGTCGCTGCCGGAAGCGCTCAAGGAGCGGCTGCTGGCCCTGCGCGACGGGCGCATCAGCCGCGACGGCGTAGTGGTGATCAAGGCGCAGCAATACCGCACCCAGGAGCAGAATCGCGCCGATGCCCTGGAGCGCCTGGCCACGCTGATCGCCACGGCCAATGTCCAGGAAAAGCCGCGGCGTCCGACCAAGCCCACCTATGGCTCCAAGCAGCGCCGCCTGGAAGGCAAGTCGCGCCGCAGCGGCCTCAAGGCCAGTCGCGGGCGGGTGGATTTCTAGGCGGCGCATGGCCTGGGCTAGCGCACCACGATCAGCGCGCTGCCGGCGGCTTCGAGCATGTTGCGGGTGTTGCTGCCCATGAAGAAGTGGCGCAGGCGCGAGTGGCCGAAGGCACCCATCACCACCAGCTCCAGGCCGTGCTGCTTGCGATAGCGCTCCAGGCCCAGTTCCACATCGCCGTCGGTGATGGCGGTGGTGACCGCGCGGCCCCGGGCCCTGAGTTCGTCGGCGGCGCGGGCGAGGGCGGCGCGGCGTTCTTCGCGGTCGCGGCCGACGGTCACCAGGTGGCAGGCCAGGCCGTCGAACAGCCGGCAGTTAGCGACCCAGGTCACCGCCTTGCGCGCGCTGTTGCTGTCGTCATAGGCCAGCAGCACGCCACCGGGTTTGACGAACAGGTGGCCGGCCACCAGCAGCGGGCGATGCAGGAGGCGGATGGCGCTTTCCAGGTGGCGGCCGATCAGCCGCTTGGGCGGGCTGTCCTCGCCCTGGCGGCCCAGCACGATGAGGTCGAAATCCTCCTGCAGACTTTCCAGCGAACCTATCAGGTCACCGTGCTGCAGCACGGCCCCGGCGCAGCGCGCCTGTTGCTCCTCCACCCGCAGCTGGGCCGCATCGAGCAACAGCCGACCCTGGTCTTCCGCCAGGGTGCCGCGCTGGGCATCCAGGGCCGCCAGCTCGGTCAGCAGGTGTTCGCGGTTGACCAGCAGGGGCGATGTAGCCTGGCCCGGCCGTGGAAAGCGGCGCTGATCCAGCACATGCAGCAGGGTGAGCGGGGCATCCAGGGTGGTGCCGGCCCAGGCGGCGAAGTCGCAGACGGCGGCGCTGACGGCCGAGCCGTCGAGGCAGGCGAGGATCTTGGACATGGCCGCGGGTCTCCAGGAGCAGGACATTGCTGGGAGAGACCCGGGCGCGCCGTTGCGGGTTCAATCGCCGAGGGCGAGGTCGTCCGTCATGCCGCCGCGACGCAGCAGCTGCTTGCAGCGTTGGGACAGGTGCAGCACCCGTACCCGCTTGCCGGCCTTGGCATAGCGTTCGTGCAGGGTATGCAGCGCGGCCACGGCGGAGTAGTCGACGAAGCTCAGATGACGGCAGTCCACCACGACCCTGGCGGGGTCGCCGGCCGGATCGAACTGGTTCAAAAAGGTGGCGGTGGAGGCGAAGAACAGGGTGCCGTGCACCTGGTACCTCTTGCTGCCGTCGGCTTCCAGATGGCTGTCGGCGTAAAGGCGCCGGGCGTGCTGCCAGGCGAAGTTGAGCGCGGCGAGGACGATGCCGCAGAGCACCGCGGTGGCCAGGTCGGCGAAGACGGTGATCACGGTGACGGCAATGATCATCAGCATGTCGCTGCGCGGCACCCGGTGCAGCACCCGCAACGAGGCCCAGGCGAAGGTCTGCTGGGCGACCACGAACATGGTGCCCACCAGGGCCGCCAGCGGAATGCGCTCGATCAGCGGCGAGAGAAACAGCACGAACAGCAGCATCAGCACGCCGGCGACCACCCCCGACAGCCGGCCACGGCCACCCGAGCTCAGGTTGATCATGGTCTGGCCGATCATGGCGCAACCGCCCATGCCGCCGAACAGTCCCGAGGCCAGGTTGGCCGCGCCCAGGGCCACGCACTCGCGATTGGGCAGGCCGCGGGTCTCGGTGATCTCGTCGGTGAGATTCAGGGTCAGCAGGGTCTCCAGCAGGCCGACCAGGGCCATCAGCACCGCATAGGGCAGGATGATCTGCAGCGTTTCCAGACTCCAGGGGATGTCGGGCAGCGCCAGTTGCGGCAGGCCGCCGGCGATGTGGGCCATGTCGCCCAGGGTGCGGGTGGGCAGGTCGAGGAAATGCACCGCCAAGCCCACGCCGAGAATGGCGGCCAGGGCCGGCGGCACGGCGCGGGTCAGTCGCGGCAGCAGCCAGATGATGGCCATGGTCGCGGCGGTCAGGCCGATCATCAGGTACAGCGAGGTACCGCTGAGCCAGGTCTCGCCCTGCTTGAAGTGCTCCAGCTGGGCCAGGGCGATGACGATGGCCAGGCCGTTGACGAACCCCAGCATGACCGGGTGCGGCACCATGCGGATCAGCTTGCCCAGGCGCAAGAGGCCGAAGCCGATCATCAGCAGGCCGCCGAGCACCACCGTGGCCAGCAGGTACTGCACGCCGTGCTGCACCACCAGGGCGATGATGACCACCGCCATGGAGCCGGCGGCGCCGGAGACCATGCCGGGGCGGCCACCGAAGAGGGCGGTAAGGGTACAGATGAAGAAGGCGCCATACAGCCCCATCAGCGGATTGAGATGGGCAACCAGGGCGAAGGCGATGCATTCGGGCACCAGCGCGAAGGACGTGGTGAGACCGGCCAGGATGTCGGCGCGGGGAGAGACACTTTTCATGGCGTATCCAGAACGGGCGACAGCGCGGCGGGGGCGCGATCGCGAAGAGACGACAAGCAGCAGGAGACGGGTACTGGCCGCAGGGGCGGTTACCAGGGGAGGGGTGGTGCTATGGCGGCGTTGGCAGGCGCTTGGACATAATGAGGGGGTCCGCAGGCATCGCGAGGAAAGTTAGCGAGCTTAGCATGACTTTTCGGTGCTGCCGAATCGACAGGCTCGCCGGACCGCTCTACTGGATACCTTTCGCCAGGTCCTGGCCTTGCGTGCCCGCTGGCTGAGCGGCGGCTGGCCGGCGATGATCCGCTGCCAACGGGAGGGTACCCGGTGGAGCGAGATCCCAGGCCATTCCTCAGGCCGCCTCGGATCAGGGGACGGAAGGCCGACTTCCATTGATCGGCGACAACAGCCGAGCGCTCGATAAGTCGGAAGGTTGGGTTACTCTCTGTGCAGGGTTCGGCCATGTACCGGACCCAGCCTGAACGAGGATAAGAATCGTGGATATGAACCGTCGGCAATTCTTCAAGGTCGCTGGAGTCGGCCTTGCGGGATCCAGCCTGGCGGCGTTAGGCATGGCTCCCACAGCCGCCTTTGCCGACCAGGTGCGCCATTTCAAACTGGCGCACACCGTGGAAACCCGTAATACCTGTCCCTATTGCTCGGTCGGCTGCGGCCTGATCATGTACAGCATGGGCGACCGGGCCAAGAACGTGGCCCAGAACATCATTCACATCGAGGGCGACGCCGACCATCCGGTCAACCGCGGCACCCTCTGCCCCAAGGGCGCCGGCCTGCTGGATTTCATCCACAGCCCCAATCGCCTCAAGTACCCTGAAGTCCGCAAGCCCGGCAGCAACGAGTGGACCCGCATCAGCTGGGACGAGGCGCTCGGGCGCATCGCCACCCTGATGAAGGAAGACCGCGACGCCAACTTCATCGCCACCAACGATCAGGGCCAGACGGTCAATCGCTGGTTGACCACGGGCTTCCTGGCCGCCTCGGCGTCCTCCAATGAAACCGGTTATCTGACGCAGAAGATCGCACGGAGTCTGGGCCTGCTGGCCTTCGACAACCAGGCGCGCGTCTGACACGGCCCGACGGTGGCAGGTCTTGCCCCGACGTTTGGCCGTGGTGCGATGACGAATCATTGGAGCGACATCAAGAACGCCAATCTCGTCCTCATCATGGGCGGCAATGCCGCTGAAGCCCATCCGTGCGGCTTCAAATGGGTCACCGAGGCCAAGGCGCACAACAACGCCCGGCTGATCGTGGTCGATCCGCGTTTCACCCGTTCCGCCTCGGTCGCCGACTATTACGCGCCGATCCGGACCGGCAGCGACATCGCCTTCCTCGGCGGGCTGATCAACTACCTGATCACCCACGACAAGATCCAGCAGGAGTACGTCCGCAACTACACCGACGCCGGCTTCCTGGTGAAGGAAGGCTTTACCTTCGAGGACGGCCTGTACAACGGCTATGACGCCGAGAAGCGCACCTACACCGACAAGGTGAACTGGGGCTATCAGATCGGTGACGACGGCTTCGTCAAGATCGATCCGACCCTGCAGGATCCGCGTTGCGTCTTCCAGTTGATGAAGCAGCACTACAGCCGCTACACCCTGGAAGTGGCCAGCCAGACCTGTGGCACGCCGACCGACGCGATCCAGAAGGTCTGGGCCGAGATCGCCGAGACCTCGGCGCCCGGTCGCGTCATGACCATCCTCTATGCCCTGGGCTGGACCCAGCACTCCATCGGGGCGCAGATCATCCGCTGCGGCGCCATGGTTCAGCTGCTGCTGGGCAACATCGGCCTGCCGGGTGGCGGCATGAACGCCCTGCGCGGTCACTCCAACATCCAGGGCCTCACCGACCTGGGCCTGCTGTCGATCCAGCTGCCCGGCTACCTGACCATCGGCGGCGACGGCGAGCAGGACTACAACGCCTTCATCGCCCGCCGCGCCAGCAAACCGCTGCGTCCGGGGCAGATGAGCTACTGGCAGAACTACGGCAAGTTTCACGTCAGCCTGATGAAGGCCTGGTACGGCGACAAGGCCACCAAGGACAACGACTGGTGCTATCACTGGTTGCCCAAGGTCGATGTCACCGGCGCCGGCTACGACGTGCTGCGCTACTTCGACATGATGGGCAAGGGCCAGGTCAACGGCTATGTCTGCCAGGGCTTCAACCCCATCGCCGCCTTCCCCAACAAGGGCAAGATCCTGCGTGGGCTGTCCAAGCTCAAGTGGCTGGTGATCATGGACCCGCTGGCCACCGAGACCTCCGAATTCTGGCGCAACCATGGCGATCACAACGATGTGAACACCGCCGAGATCCAGACCGAGGTGTTCCGCCTGCCCACCACCTGCTTCGCCGAGGAAGACGGCTCCCTGGTCAACTCCAGCCGCTGGCTGCAGTGGCACTACAAGGGCGCCGAGGCACCCGGCGAAGGGCGCAGCGACATCGCCATCATGTCCGAGCTGTTCCTCAAGCTGCGCGAGGCCTATGCGAAGGAGGGCGGGGCCTTCCCCGATCCGATCCTGGGGCTGTCCTGGCCCTACGCCAAGCCGGAGGAGCCGGCCCCCGAGGAGCTGGCCAAGGAGTACAACGGCTACGCGGTCACCGATGTCCTGGATGCCAAGGGCGCGGTCTCGGCCAAGGCCGGTCAGCAACTCGCCGGTTTCGGCCAGCTGATGGACGACGGCAGCACGGCGTCGGGTTGCTGGATCTTCTGCGGTGCCTGGACCGAGCAGGGCAACCAGATGGCGCGGCGCGACAACAGCGATCCCTTCCACATGGGGCAGACCCTGGGTTGGGCCTGGTCGTGGCCGAACAACAGACGCATCCTCTACAACCGCGCCTCCTCGGATCTCCAGGGCAAGCCCTGGGACCCGAGCAAGAAGCTGGTGTGGTGGAACGACAAGGCGCAGAAGTGGGGCGGCACCGATGTGCCCGACTTCAAGATCGACGCCAAGCCGGCCGACGGCATGAGTCCCTTCATCATGAACCCGGAGGGGGTGGCGCGCTTCTTCGCCCTGGACAAGATGGCCGAGGGGCCCTTCCCGGAACACTACGAGCCGTTCGAGACGCCCATCGGTGTCAACCCGCTGCACCCCAACAACCGCAAGGCGCTCAACAGCCCGGCAGCGCGGGTGCTCAAGGACGACTGGGCGGACTTCGGCGATCGCAAGGACTTCCCCTATGCGGCCACCACCTACCGCCTGACCGAGCACTTCCACTACTGGAGCAAGCACTGCCGCCTCAACGCCATCATCCAGCCGGAGCAGTTCGTCGAGATCGGCGAGGTGCTGGCCAAGCAGAAGGGTATCGCCGCGGGTGATCTGGTGCGCGTCACCTCCAAGCGCGGCCACATCGTCTGTAAGGCGGTGGTGACCAAGCGGATCCGTCCGCTGCAGGTCAACGGCGAGACGGTGCACCACGTCGGCATCCCCATCCACTGGGGGTTCTCCGGTGTGGCGCGGATGGGTTATCTGGCCAACACCCTGACCCCTTTCGTGGGTGACGGGAACACCCAGACGCCTGAGTTCAAGTCGTTCCTCGTCAACGTGGAGAAAGCGTGATGGCAAGCCAAGATATCTATGCCCGCTCCGCGACCACCACGGCTTACACCTCGGTGCGCACCCAGGCGGAAGTGGCCAAGCTGATCGATGTGTCCAAGTGCATCGGCTGCAAGGCCTGCCAGGTCGCCTGTTCGGAATGGAACGAGTTGCGCGATGAGGTGGGCCACACCCACGGTACCTACGACAACCCGGCGGATCTCACCGCGGACTCCTGGACGCTGATGCGTTTCACCGAGCACGAGGACGAGGCCGGCAAGCTGGAGTGGCTGATCCGCAAGGACGGCTGCATGCACTGCGCCGAGCCGGGTTGCCTGAAGGCCTGTCCGAGTCCGGGGGCGATCGTCAAGTACGCCAACGGCATCGTCGACTTCAACCAGGACCACTGCATCGGTTGCGGCTACTGCATCGCCGGTTGCCCCTTCGATATCCCGCGGATCTCGAAGAAGGACAACAAGGCCTACAAGTGCTCGCTGTGTTCGGACCGGGTCGGGGTCGGCCTGGAGCCGGCCTGCGTGAAGACCTGCCCGACCGGCGCCATCGTCTTCGGCACCAAGGACGCCATGAAGGAGCACGCCGCCGAGCGCATCGTCGATCTCAAGAGCCGCGGCTACGAGAACGCCGGTCTGTACGACCCGGTTGGGGTAGGGGGCACCCACGTCATGTACGTGCTGCACCATGCCGACCAGCCGCAGCTGTATAACCACCTGCCCAAGGACCCGACCATCAGCCCCACCGTGGGCCTCTGGAAGGGCTTCACCAAACCCCTGGCGCTGTTCGCCATGGGCGCGGCGGTGCTGGCCGGCTTCTTCCACTACGTGCGCGTCGGCCCGAACCGGACCGATGACGACGACGAGGTGGTCGAGGCGCCGCCTCGTCCCGAGGGCGATGCGCCCAGGGGCGAGGTCAAGCAGCTGAGTCCGTCCGTGCAGATCTTCGATCCGCACGACAAGCAGCCCTAGCAGGGGTACGCCCCCGGTTTGGCCGGGGGCGTCCTGGGAGATCGAGATGAAACCTGAAATCCAGCGTTACAACGCCAACGAGCGGACCAACCACTGGATCGTGGCGATCCTGTTCTTCATGGCCGGGCTGTCGGGACTGGCGCTGTTCCACCCCGCGCTGTTCCCCCTGTCGAACCTGTTCGGCGGCGGCACCTGGACGCGTATCCTGCATCCCTTCATGGGCGTGGCGATGTTCCTGTTCTTCGCCTTTCTGGTGATCCGCTTCTGGCGGCACAACAAGATCGGTCGCGAAGACGCCCAGTGGCTCAAGCAGATCAACGACGTGCTGAACAACCGCGAGGAAAAGCTGCCGCCGATCGACAAGTACAACCCCGGGCAGAAGATCCTGTTCTGGGTGCTGCTGGCCTGCATGCTGGTCCTGCTGGTCAGTGGCGTGATCATCTGGCGACAGTACTTCGCCCACCTGTTCCCCATCCCGGTGATCCGCCTGGGCGCCCTTGCCCATGCCGTGGCCGCCTTCGTGCTGGTGCTGTCGATCATCGTGCACATCTATGCCGGGATCTGGATCAAGGGCTCGGTGACCGCCATGATGACCGGCTGGGTCAGTCGCGCCTGGGCCAAGAAGCACCACTCGCTGTGGTACGAAAAGGTCACCCGCGAGAAGAAGTGAGGCTGTTGTTGGCCTTCGCTGCGTTCAACCCAACCTACGGCTGAGGGGCACGGCATTTTGCCCCCTCTCCCTCCGGGAGAGGGTTGGGGTGAGGGCCGCGGAGGCCAACATCCCGACCCGCCCGCTATCCTGAATCCTCCATCTTCCACCGTTTTCCTAAGGAGCCCTGCCATGGCGGGCCAGATCCTCGAGCCCGGCGAAATCGAAGCCGCGGCCGTCAATCCCGATTTCATCCTCTTGCCTGGTGGCGAGCTGTTCGGCTATCGCGCCGACCGCCTGCGGCTGCTGGCCACCGGCAATGCGCTGAGTGACTACCTGCTGCTGATGGCCGAGCTCTGCGAGGCGCAGCAAGGGGTTTTCGACCAGCTGGCGCCCCTGCCGCTGGACGAGGCGCGCAGCGCCCAGAGTCTGCAGCATGGTCTGCCACCCCTGGGGCACGACACCCTGGTCCGCGAAGGCGACTGGCTGCCCGCGCTGGATGCCCTGCTGGAGATCCTCACGCTTGAGCAACCGCCGGTGCAGGCCGCCCTGGACGAATTGCGCCAGGCCGATGCCGGCCAGCGCAAGGCCTGGGCCATCGCCTTGCTGGCCGGCAGCTACGAACTGGTGCCAGCCGGCGTCGTGCCCTTCCTCGGCGCCGCCCTGCAGGTGGCCTGGACCCACTGGCTGCAACGCAGCGACTTGACCGCCCTGCGTGAACAGGGCAGCCAGACGTCCTGCCCCTGCTGCGGCGCGCCACCCATGGCCGGCGTCATCCATCACCTGGGCAAGGCCAATGGCCTGAGATACCTCACCTGCTCGCTGTGTGCCTGCGAGTGGCACTTCGTGCGGGTCAAGTGCAGCCACTGCGAGACCGGCAAGGGCTTGGGCTATTACTCGCTGAGCACCGACGACGCCAACGCCCAGAAGGCCCCGCTGCGCGCCGAGACCTGCGCCCACTGCAAGACCTATCTCAAGCACCTCTATCGCGACTACGACGCCCGCAGCGAACCCCTGTCCGCCGACCTCGCCAGCCTGGCGCTGGACGTGCGCCTGGCGGAAGAAGGCTACGAGCGCCACGCGCCCAATCTGCTGTTCGCCCCGGGCTAGACCGGGCAGGGCGGTCGCCGCTTCCGTTTCCGCCTATGGCGGGCAGCCTCGTCCCGGCCGGTGCCGATGCGCGCACCCTGATTCCGCTTCGTGAAGCCGAGCCGCGCGAACCCTGGCGAAGCGGTCGCCAACGCTGCTTATCGCGCCAAGCGTAGGTCGGCAATGCCCTGTCACCGCGGGGTCATCTTGCAGAGCCAGTCTATCGAAGGGCACAAAACCTTCTATCACGCCGAGCGGCGAAGCCGTCTAGTATGGAGACTGCGCCGCTTCGTCGGTGTGCCCATCTGATGAGGGGATAACAATGACCGCAACGTCCGCTTCGCCCATGGTGGGGCTTCCCCCGGAGTCGGCTCGACGCCGGCCTCGGCGCCTGTCGAGCCCCTAGGCCGACGCGACCGGAACCACGCCTTCTGCAGGCCGTGCTGCTGTCGCGGCTGACAACCGGATGAACAAGACCCTGAGGTAGCCAAGAAGATGTCGACCGAATCCAAGTGCCCGTTCAATCACGCCGCCGGCGGCGGTACCACCAACAAGGATTGGTGGCCGAACCAGCTCAATCTCAACTTCCTGCACCAGCATTCCTCGCTTTCCGATCCCATGGGCGAGGCGTTCGACTACGCCAGCGAATTCAAGAGCCTCGACCTGGAGGCGGTAAAGGCCGACCTGCGCGCCGTGATGACCGATTCCCAGGACTGGTGGCCGGCCGACTTCGGCCATTACGGCCCGCTGTTCGTGCGCATGGCCTGGCACAGCGCCGGCACCTATCGCGTCGGTGATGGCCGTGGCGGCGCCGGTCAGGGTCAGCAGCGCTTCGCGCCGCTCAACAGCTGGCCGGACAACGTCAGCCTGGACAAGGCGCGCCGGCTGATCTGGCCGGTCAAGCAGAAGTATGGCCGCAAGATCTCCTGGGCCGACCTCATCGTCCTCACCGGCAACGTCGCCCTGGAATCCATGGGCTTCAAGACCTTCGGCTTTTCCGGCGGTCGCCAGGACGTCTGGGAACCGGACGACGCGGTGTTCTGGGGTTCGGAAACCGTCTGGCTGGGTGGCGACGTCCGCTATGGCGCGCACAAGCAGATGGAGCAGCCCGGTGATGGCGTGCTGACCGCACAGCCCGAGCAGCATCCGGTGGAGCACAGTCGCAACGACAATCCGCAACGCACCCTGGAAAATCCCCTGGGCGCGGTGCAGATGGGCCTGATCTACGTGAACCCCGAAGGTCCGGACGGCAATCCCGATCCGGTGGCCTCGGCCCATGACATCCGCGAAACCTTTGGCCGCATGGCCATGAACGACGAGGAAACCGTCGCCCTGATCGCCGGCGGCCACGCCTTCGGCAAGACCCACGGCGCGGGCCCGGCGACCAACGTCGGCGCCGAGCCGGAAGCGGCCGACCTGGAACAGCAGGGCTTCGGCTGGCAGAACAGCTACGGCACCGGCAAGGGCGCCGATACCATCACCAGCGGCCTCGAAGTGACCTGGACCTCCACGCCCACCCGCTGGAGCAACGAATACTTCGAGAACATGTTCAAGTTCGAGTGGGAGCTGTTCAAGAGTCCGGCCGGTGCCCACCAGTGGCGGCCGAAAGACGGCGCCGGCGCCAATGCCGTGCCCGATGCCCACGATCCCAGCAAGCGTCACCAGCCGACCATGCTGACCTCCGACCTGGCACTGCGCTTCGATCCGGCCTACGAGAAGATCTCCCGCCGCTTCCTGGAAAACCCGGACCAGCTGGCCGATGCCTTCGCCCGTGCCTGGTTCAAGTTGACCCACAGGGACATGGGTCCCCTGGCCCGCTACCTGGGCCCGGAAACCCCCACCGAAGAACTGCTGTGGCAGGACCCGCTGCCCAAGGCCGCAGGCGCGCCCCTGGGCGAGGCCGAGGTCAAGGCGCTCAAGGACAAGCTGGCCGCGTCCGGCCTGAGCGTGTCCGAACTGGTCGGCACCGCCTGGGCGGCGGCCTCCACCTTCCGCGGTTCCGACAAGCGCGGCGGGGCCAATGGCGGCCGTCTGCGCCTGGCGCCGCAAAAGGACTGGGAGGTCAACCAGCCGGCGCAACTGGCCAAGGTGCTGGGCGTGCTGGAAGGCATCCAGCGTGACTTCAACAGCCAGGGCAAGCAGGTCTCCATCGCCGACCTGATCGTGCTGGCCGGCAGTGTCGGGGTGGAAAAGGCCGCCCAGGCGGCGGGCCATTCGGTCAGCGTGCCCTTCACCCCGGGTCGCGTGGATGCCTCCCAGGAGCAGACCGATGTCCATTCCTTCGGGCACCTGGAGCCCTGGGCCGATGGCTTCCGCAACTACGTGGGCGGGGAATTCAAGGTCAAGCCGGAATTCCTGCTGGTGGACAAGGCGCACCTGCTGAACCTGACCGCGCCGGAACTGACGGTGCTGCTGGGCGGCCTGCGCGTGCTGGACATCAACGTGGGCGGCGCCAAGCACGGCGTCTTCACCCAGCGGCCGCAGACCCTGACCAACGACTTCTTCGTCAACCTGCTGGACATGGCCACCGAATGGAAGGCCACCGGTCCGGACAAGGCCACCTTCGAAGGTCGCGATCGCAAGACCGGTGCGGTGAAGTGGACCGGCACCCGGGTCGACCTGGTGTTCGGCTCCCACGCCCAGCTGCGGGCGCTGAGCGAGGTCTATGGCAGTGCCGACGCCCAGGAGAAGTTCGTCAAGGACTTCGTCAAGGTCTGGACCAAGGTGATGGAGCTGGATCGTTTCGATCTGCGCTGATCACTGAGCGGTAACTGAAAACGCCTCCTTCGGGAGGCGTTTTTTTTTGGCCTCGCCAGCGCACCGCCGTCCATCGCCGATCGATGGCGGATCGCTGGAAAGGCGCATTTTAGAGCGGTTCCGGCGTCCGTACGCTGCAGTCTTCCAACCCTTAAGCAAACCCTAAGCGCCCCTTAAGGAGCGCGTAACCCGGGAGATACACACTGCGCCAAACACCCAGAGGCTGTCCCCATGGAAGCGCTTGCCGAACTCTCCCTCAGTCTGGTCGAAGGCCCCATCCGCCCCGATCTGTGCCGCGATGAAGTCCTCGCCGATCTGTTCGAGGCCACCGCGGCGCGGGCGCCGGAGCGGCCCGCCCTGCTCGAAGGCGAGCGCAGCCTGAGCTACGGCGAATTGAACGCCTGGGCCGACCGCGCCGCTTCGCGACTGCTGGCGGCTGGTGCCGGGCCTGGCCGCGTGGTCGGCCTCTGGCTGCCGCGCGGTATCGAGCTGCTGGTGATGCAGCTGGCCATCGCCAAGACCGGCGCCGCCTGGCTGCCCTGCGATGCCGAAACCCCGGCCGATCGCGTGGCCCTCTGCCTGGAAGATGCCCAGGCGGTGGGCGTGATCACCGGGGCGCCCTTCGCCGATCTGCTGGCGCGTCCCGGGCTTGGCTGCTGGACCCCCGACGAGCTTGGCGTTGCCCTGGCACAGGGCGAGGTTCTGCGCCGGCGTGGCCAGGTCTCGCCGGACCACCTGGCCTACCTGATCTACACCTCCGGCTCCACCGGCAAGCCCAAGGGCATCGGCATCCGCCAGGACAGCATCTGCCACTTCCTGCGCAGCGAGAATTCGCTGCTCGGTATCGAGGCCGGCGACCGGGTCTACCAGGGTTTCTCGGTGGCCTTCGACATGTCCTTCGAAGAGATCTGGATCAGCTACCTGGTGGGCGCCACCCTCTGGCTGGCGCCGCGCGAGATCACCGCCGATCCCGAGGCGCTGGCCCGCGCCCTGAGCGCCAATCGCATCAGCGTGCTGCACGTGGTGCCGACCCTGCTGGCGCTGTTGCCGGAAGACGTCCCCAGCCTGCGCCTGATCAACCTCGGCGGCGAGATGTGCTCCGAGCCCCTGGTGGCGCGCTGGAGTCGGCCGCAGCGGCGGCTGTTCAACACCTATGGCCCGAGTGAGGCCACTGTCTCGGCGAGTCTGGCGCAACTGCAACCGGGCGAGCCGGTGACCATTGGCCGGCCGCTGCCCAACTACAGCCTGCTGGTGGTGCACGCCGATGCCAGCCTGCCGCTGGCACTGCTGCCACGCGATCAGGTGGGTGAACTCTGCATCACCGGTCCCGGCGTGGCCGATGGCTACCTGGGGCGGCCGGAACTGACTGCCGAGAAATTCCTGGCCAATCCCTGGAGCACCGGCAGCCACGACCTCAAGCTCTATCGAACCGGTGACCTGGCACGGGTCGACGAACATGGCCAGGTGCATTGCCTGGGCCGGGTCGACGACCAGGTGAAGATCCGCGGCTATCGCGTCGAGCTGGGCGAGATCGAAGCCACCCTGGCGCGGCAACCCGGCGTCGGGACCGTGGCCGTGGTGCTGCGCGAAGAAGGCGGCGTGGAGCAGCTGGTGGCCTTCCTGGTCGGCGATGGCGGTCCGCTGCCGCGCAGCGACCTGCTGCGGACCGAGCTGGCCGGCTGCCTGCCGCTGTACATGGTGCCCAGTCGCTTCGAGTGGCTCGGCGAGATGCCGCGGCTGAACTCCGGCAAGATCGACCGCAAGCAACTGCGAGCCCGGCCCCTGGCCATTGCCGTGGTGGCGCCGGTCACTCCGGCCAGTGGCGCCCTGGGTGCGCTGCTGGCGGCCACCGCCGAGCTGTTTCCCGGTCAGCCCCTGCACGCCGAGATGGATTTCTTCGACGACCTGGGCGGGCACTCGCTGTTCGCCGCCCGCCTGGTCTCGCGCCTGCGCCAGGACCCGCGCTATGCCAGCGCCACGGTCAAGGCGGTCTATGCCGGCCGCACCCTGGGCGCCATTGCCGAGGCCCTGGAGGCGGATGCCGCCGAGGCGGGCACGGCGACGGCTACCGAGGCCTGGACGCCGCCCAGCCGCTGGCGACGCTGGCGCTGTGGCCTGGCCCAGGCGGTGGCCCTGCCGCCGCTGCTGACCCTGCGCCTGGGCCGCTGGCTGGCACCCTTCCTGGCCTTTCCGCTGCTGATCCATTCCGGTACCGCGCTGCCCTTGGCCATGCTGACCGCCCTGAGTCTGTTCGTCCTGGCCATCGGCCTGGAATTCGCCGTGGCCCTGCTGGGCAAGCGTCTGACCGGTCGCCTGCAGCCCGGTCGCTATCCGCTGTGGGGCCTGACCTATTATCGCTGGTGGCTGGGTGAGCGCTTCCTCGCCCTGGCGCCGGCCTACCTGCTCAGCGGTTCGCCCCTGGCCCGTGGCTGGCTACGGCTGCTGGGCGCCCAGGTCGGCGCCGAGGCCTTCGTCGGCACCCTGACCCTGCGCGTCCCCGAGTTGCTGACCCTGGGGCAGGGCGCCAGCCTGGGCAACGGCGTCAACTTCGAAAACGCCCGGGTGCTGCGCGGCGAACTGCTGCTCGGCGCCGTGACCCTGGGTCGCGAAGCCCAGGTCGGCTCCTATGCCATCCTCGAAGGCGACACCGCCCTCGGCGACGGAGCGCGCCTGCAGGCCCAATCCGCCCTGCGCAGCGGCCAGCGCATCCCGGCCGGACGCAACTGGGGCGGCGCGCCGGCCCATGACCAGGGCGCCGCCGGTGCCCGCGTCCTGCCGCCGGCTCCGGTATCCCGTGCCCAGCGTGCCGTGCTGAAAGGGCTCTATGCCCTCAGTGGCCTGGTGGTCTCGGTGCTGTTCTTCATGCCGCTGTTTCCCCTGGCGCTGCTGATCGACGAACTGGAAAGCTTCGGTGGACTGCCCTGGTGGCACACCTCTTCGCTGCTGCTCGATGCCCTGCAATACGGGGTGCTGGCGCTGCCGCTGGGCGTGGTCAGCGTCGCCCTGACCCTGCTTGGCTGCGCCCTGGCACGGCGGTTGATCCTGCCGCGGCTGGAAGAAGGCCAGTGGTCGATCGACAGCCTCTTCTACTGGCGCAAGTGGCTGGCCAACCTGATCCAGGAGTCGGCGCTGCAGAGTCTGCAGGGCCTCTATGCCACCGTTTATTCGGCGCTCTGGTATCGCCTGCTGGGTGCCCGGGTCGGCCGTGATGCCGAGATCTCCACCGCCCAGGGCCCGGTCTCCTCGCTGCTGGAACTGGGCGCCGAGACCTTTATCGCCGATGCCGTGATGCTCGGTGACGAACAGGTGGCCCAGGGCTGGATGACCCTCAGACGCACCTCCATCGCCCGCCGCAGTTTCGTCGGCAACGGCGCCTATGTCGCCGACGGCTGCCACCTCCCCGAAGACGCCCTGATCGGTGTCCTGGGGCGGCTCGACGAAGGCGTGCCCCTGCGCCAGGGCGAAACCTGGCTCGGCTCGCCGGCGGTCCGGCTGCCGGCGCGGGAGACCCTGACCGGCTACCCGGAAAGCCTGACCTTCCGCCCGGCACCCTGGCGCCGGGTGGCGCGTGGCCTGATCGAGGCCCTGCGCATCGTGCTGCCCACCGGCTTCACCGTCGCCGCCGGCTGCGCCATCGCCGAAGCCCTGGTGCCCCTGTGGCAGGCCGGCGCCTGGCTGCAACTGCTCGGCGAGACCCTGCTGGCCGGCAGCGCCTTCGCCCTGGCCAGCTTCCTGGTGGTGCTGGGGCTCAAGTGGCTGGTGGTCGGTCGTTATCGCCCGCGCTCGGCGCCCATGTGGACCTTTTTCGTCTGGCGCAGCGAAGCCATCACCAGCCTCTACGAAACCCTGGCGGTGCCCAATCTGCTCGGCACCCTGCGCGGTACGCCCTGGCTGCCGCTGGCGCTGCGCCTGCTCGGCGCCCGCCTGGGGCGCGGCACCTACCTGGATACCACCGACCTCACCGAATTCGACTGCGTGCGCCTCGGTGACCATGGCGAACTCAATGCATTGGCCGGGCCCCAGACCCACCTGTTCGAAGACCGGGTGATGAAGGTGGGCGAAGTCGAGCTGGGAGCCGGGGTCAACCTGGGGCCGCGCAGCGTGGTGCTCTATGGCGCCCGCGTCGGCGACGACGTGGAACTGGGTCCGCTGTCGCTGGTGATGAAGGGCGAAACCCTGCCGGGTCGCTCGCGCTGGGAGGGCAACCCCGTTCAGCCCCGGCGCTAGGACTGTCACACAACCATAAAGACAGCCCCGGATACTCCGCCCCGTACAACAATGACGGGGCAAGGCGATGACGGCGTGGGTACGACGGATCAGGATTGGACGGACCGGCTGGCTGCTGGCCCTGGCGCTGCTGCTGGCACTGGGGGTGACCCAGGGCCTGCGCAGCAGCCATCTGGATAGCCAATTGCTGTTCTGGCTCAGCCAGCAGTGGCAGAGCGAACCCCGAACCTCCCTGGAACTCGGTCGCTACCGGGTGGCGGTGGAAGGCAAGCCGGTGGCCGGCGTCACCGAGAATCTGTCCGACCTCAGCTATGACCCGGAGCGGGATCGCCTCTGGGCGGTGGTCAACAATCCGCCGGAGTTGCTGGCCCTGAGCCGGGACGGCGAGCTGCTGCAACGCCATCGCCTGGAGGGCTTCGACGACGTCGAAGGCGTGACCTATGTGGGAGACGACCGCCTGCTGCTGGCGGAAGAGGGCGCCAACGCCCTGACCCTGGTAGGCATCCCAGAGGGCGACGACGTGCTCCTGCGCAAGGACTATCGCAGCCTGACCCTGGACCTCTTCCCCCGCGCCAACCAGGGCTTCGAGGGGCTGGACTACGATGCCGCCCGCGATCGCCTGTTCGTGGTCAAGGAGCACTCGCCGCGCAAGCTCTATGAAATCCGTGGCCTGCTCAGGAGCTTCGACGGCGACTTCGCCCTGCGCATCATCGATCGCCAGGCCTGGCTGGACCAGGCACCCAGCACCGGTGACCTGTCCGCGGTCCATGTCGATCGCCGCACCGGCCACCTGCTGCTGCTAAGCGACGAGTCGCGGGTGCTGATCGAACTCGACGACCAGGGCCATACCCTGGATACCCGTTCCCTGGTGGCGCCCTTTGGTGGCCTGTCACGGCGGATCCGCCAGCCCGAAGGCGTCACCCTGGATACCGCCGGCAACCTCTATGTGGTCAGCGAACCCAACCTGTTCTATCGCTACCAGAAACGCTGATCAGACGCCGCCCAGCCGCTCCAGCACGGCGGGGGTATCCTTGGCGCCCATGGCGCGGGCCACGCTCAGCGCCGTGTTGCCGGCGGCGTCTCGGGCCTTGGGATCGGCGCCCCGGGCGACCAGCAGTTCCACCATCTGCACGTGATTGAACATGGCCGCCATCATCAGCGCGGTCTTGCCGTCGGGCATGGCGCCCTCCACGGCGGCGCCGTGCTCCAGCAGCAGTTCGGCCATGGGCAGGTTGTTCTTGAAGGCCGCGCCGGCCAGGGGCGACTGGCCCATGTCGTTGGCCAGATTCGCATCGGCCCGGTGCTCCAGCAGGACGCGACTGGCCTCCAGGTGACCGTGATAGCTGGCCAGCATCAGCAGGCTGTCGCCCTTGTGGTTGCGCAGATTGGGCGTCAGCCCCTTCTCCAGCACCAGGGCCAGCACCTCGGCATTGCCGGTGCGCGCGAGGTTGAACACCTCGGTGGCGAATTCCTGGGCTTCTTCATCGGTCATGCGCTGGGGACCGTCTGCGGTCATGGTGCTCTCCTGGACTAAGGCGGGCGGGACCCTCGGGATCCCGGGCGATAGGAGGGCAGACCCGAACGGCAGGGGGGAGTTCTCTCGCGGCGGCGAAACAAGGCCGCCGCAAAAGCGCGAGTCGGTTATAAAACGTCGCGAGCGGTTGTCAGACAGGTGTGTGCGGCGCGCAGGAACCGGAGTGTACGAGTAGTACATGAGGATTCCGAGCACCGCACGTGCCTGTATGGCGGACGCGCAGTAGTTTTATAAGCAGCTCTCAGCCGAAGGTCGCGTGGGTCTCGGCGAAGGCCTGCAACTCCGCCACGCTGTAGTTGCCGACCATCAGCACCGGGCCATGGGCCGTACCGATCTGCGCGGGCAGGGTGTCGAGAAAACCCCCGGTAGGGGTCACCCCGAGGTTGGTGTATTCGGCGGCCGGCAGATGGAATTCGGCGATCAGGCGCGCCGCTTCGGCAATCCCGGCGGTCACGCTGACTGGATGCAGGGCGGCCCCCAGCGGATTGACGTGGCCACCGTTGTCGCCGTTGAACAGGTGGCCGACCTTGGCTGCCGCCTGGGTCAGGTCGTGCTGGTCGGCCTGGGCGCCGATCAGGAACAGCGAGCCATAGTGCGGCAGGCTGCCGCCGCCCTCGGCCTGGCTGACGAAGCTGGGCGCGAAGGGCTGCTCGCCGCGGATGTCGGAGCTGTAGTTGGCCACCGGATCGCCGAGGGTGACCACATTGACGAAATTGCCTCCCTGGCCCGCCGCGTGCGCATCGCGGGGAATGCCCGAGGCCTCGAAACTGATGCCGCCGAGACCGGTCTGCTGGGCGACGTAGGCCGCCGAGATGCCGCCCAGGGAGTGGCCGGTGACGAAGATGTCCTGGGTGCCATAGCCCTGCTTGGCCGCCGCCTCGATCACCTGGTGGGCGAAGTCCAGCGACTGGCGCTGGGCGCTGGAGACCTGCTGGCCGAGGATCTGCAGATCGCTCAGCAGACCACCGGCGGTGGACAGGGGGTCGATCAGCAGATTCTCGCCGCGGGTCGTGCCGGCATAGCTGATGAGCACCTGGTTCTCGGCGGTGATCCAGGTGTGGGCCGTCGCGCCGTTGAGCGAGTTGTGCAGCGTCAGCTGCTGGCCATCGACCAGGAACGGCCGCATGCCGTCGGGCGTGCCACCCAGCACGTACTCGCTGATGGCGCCGTTGAGGAATTCGCTGACGGTGGGGGTGCTGGCCGAGCTGGTCTGCGCCAGCGGCGTGACCGCGGCGCTCTTCAGCGTGTGCAGGTAGGTGAAGTTGCCGAGGCTGACGATGTCGCTGTTGTCGAGCAGGCCATCGCTGGCCCAGGGGGAGGTTTTCTTGGACATGACGGCACCTTTGTTATTGTCGTGAGGTGGACGTGGTGGCCAGGGCTTTCCACGCCAGGCCCGCGGTGGGCGCCTGGGAAAAGCCCGCGAAAACCATCCTAGGACGGGCTCTGGCACGCGGCAAACCGGGAACCCGGGGGTCATTTCCGGACGCCCCGGGTCCGGGTTCGGGCCACCCCACGCCGGGACGGGCAAGGTCCGCGGCAGCGCGGCGCGCCCTGGTCGACCCGCCGCGGGTTCGGGCTACACTGGGGGTCGAATCGATCCAAGAGGCTCCCATGACCGCCATTCGCCTGCCGTCCATCGACCGCCTGCTGCGCCATCCCGCTTCGCGTCCGCTGGAGGAGCGCCACGGTCGCGAGCTGGTCCTTGGCGGTTATCGTTCGCTGCTGGACGACCTGCGCGATGCCCTGAGAGCCGGCACCCTGACCGCCGTGGAGGTGGAGGAGGGCGTGCTGGCCGGTCGCCTGGGCGAGCGCCTGGCGTTGCACAGCCAGCCGCGGGTGCGGCGGGTGTTCAATCTGACCGGTACGGTGCTGCACACCAACCTGGGACGGGCGCTGCTGGCGGAAGAAGCGATCGCCGCGGTGACCGAGGCCGCGCGCCAGCCGATGAATCTGGAATTCGACCTGGCCACCGGCAAGCGCGGCGATCGTGACGACCTGGTCGCCGACCTGGTGCGCGAACTCACCGGCGCCGAGGCGGTGACCGTGGTCAACAACAACGCCGCGGCGGTCCTGCTGGCCCTGCATGCCATAGGCGCACGCAAGGAAGGGGTGCTGTCCCGCGGCGAGCTGATCGAGATCGGCGGTGCCTTCCGCATCCCCGACATCATGGCCCGCGCCGGGGTCAAGCTGGTGGAGGTGGGCACCACCAACCGCACCCATGCCCGCGACTACGAAGCCGCCATCGGCCCGCGCACCGCGCTGCTGATGCGGGTGCACACCAGCAACTACAGCGTCCAGGGCTTTACCGCCAGCGTGGCCACGGCGGAGCTGGCCGCCATCGCCCGCGCCCACGACGTCCCCCTGCTGGAAGACCTCGGCAGCGGCACCCTGGTGGACCTGACCCGTTGGGGGCTGCCCGCCGAGCCCACGGTGCAACAGGCGCTGCGCGATGGCGCGGACCTGGTGACCTTCAGTGGGGACAAGCTGCTCGGCGGCCCCCAGTGCGGCCTCATCGTCGGTCGCCGTGACCTCATCGAGCGGATCAAGAAGAATCCGCTCAAGCGGGCGTTGCGGGTCGACAAGCTGACCCTGGCCGCCCTGGAAGCGACCCTGGCGCTCTATCGCGATCCGGATCGACTGGCCGAACGGCTGCCCAGCCTGCGCCTGCTATCCCGCCCGGCCGAGGCCATCACCACCCAGGCCGAGCGGCTGCTGCCGGCCTTCGCCGCCGCACTGGGCGCGACCTATGCGGTCAGCGTGGAGCCGGCGCTGGGCATGATCGGCAGTGGCGCCCAGCCGGTGGCACGCCTGCCCGGGGCGGCGCTGTGCTGTCGCCCCCAGGTCAGCAAGCGCCTGCGTGGGCGCGCCCTGCGGCAATTGGAAGAGGGCCTGCGCCAGCTACCCATTCCGGTGGTGGGGCGCATCGACGCCGATGCGCTGTGGCTGGATCTGCGTCAGCTCGACGACGAAGCCGCCTTCCTGGCGCAGTTGCCAGCGCTGCTGCTGCCGGAGATTCGCTAAGAGCCTGTTCAAAGGCTCGCGAGCTAGAGCCAAACAAGGCGAAAAAACCTGAGGAAGCGGACCGGGCTCGCGAACGAGTTTACGAGTAGTAAATGAGCATTCCGACCGGGCTGGCGACCCAGGGTCTTTTCAACGCCGTTTGGCCGAAGCGCAGCAGCCTTTGAATAGGCTCTAACGAACGACCCAGCGCTGCCGGGCCCAGTTACTCAGCAGATCCACGCCCAGCACCAGTACCAGCATGCCGAGGATCACGGTGGCGGCCTGGGCCTGCTGAAACAGGCTCAGGCTGAAGTACAGCTGCTGCCCCAGGCCGCCGGCGCCGACGAAGCCGAGGATGCTGGCCATGCGGATGTTGTTTTCCCAGCGATAGAGCAGGTAGGCCAGCAACTGCGGCCAGACCGCCGGCAGGGTGCCGTAGAGAAAGGCCGCCAGCGCGCCACCGCCGGCCAGGCGAATGGCCTCGGCGGGCGCCTTGGGGGTGTTTTCCAGGGCTTCGGCGAACAGCCGGCCGAGTACCCCGGCGGTATGCAGGGCCAGGGCCAGGGTCCCGGCGTTGGGTCCCAGGCCGGCGGCCAGCACCATCAGCGCCGCCCAGACCAGTTCCGGCACGGCGCGCAGGGCATTGAGCAGCAGCCGCGCCAGCGCCAGGGCGCCCAGGCCCAGGCGACCGGCCGCCGGCAGCGCCAGCAGGATGCCGAGCAGCCCGGCGAGCAGGGTGCCCAGCGCCGACATGGCCAGGGTCTCCACCGCGCCGTGGGCCACGGCCGATAGCTGGGTAACGGAGAAGTCCGGCTTGAGAAAATCGGCCAGGAAGCTGCCCATCTGCGCCAGGGCGCGAACGCTCAGCAATTCGCCGAAGGCGGTGCCCAGGTAGCTGGCGGACGCCACCAGGGCGGCGCCCATGGCCAGCACGGTCAGAGCGCCGCGGCCCCGACCCTGACCGCGCTCCACCTGGCGCAGCAGGCGACTGAGCACATCGGCCAGCAGCACCAGCACCAGGAAGGTCAGCAGCAGGCTGGCCACCTCGCCACCGGCGAACATGCGCAGCGACAGATCGACCTGCTGGCCGAGACCGCCGGCACCGACGAAGCCCATCACCACCGAGGCGCGGATGGCGCACTCCCAGCGGTAGACGCTGTAGGAAATCATCTCGCCCGCGGCATTGGGCAGCACGCCATAGCCGAAGGCCTGCAGGCGACCGGCGCCCTGCAGCAGCAGGGCCCGCGCCGGGCGGGGATCGACTGATTCGAAGATCTCCGCATAGACCTTGCCCAGCATGCCCCCGTAGGTGATGGCGATGGCCAGCACCCCGGCGGTGGGACCCAGGCCCACGGCACGGACGAACAGCAGCGCCCAGACGATCTCCGGCACGCTGCGCAGGACGATCAGTACCCCGCGGACCAGTCCGCGGAGCAGGCGTGGCAAGCGGTCTGGACGTCCGCCGCGGGGCAGGGCGGAGATCGACAGCACGCGAGTGGCGAGCAGGGCGGCGGGCAGGGCGATCAGCGCCGCCAGGGCCATGCCCAGGGTGGCGATGGCCAGGGTTTCCAGGGTGGCGCGCCCGAGCACGGCGAGAAAATCGGCGTCATGGGCGGGCGGCCAGAAGCCGGCGAGAAAGTTGCCCATGGTGCGGGCATTGTCGCCGGTGAAGAGTCCGAAGAGATCGAACTCCGCCAGGCGCAGCGTCGGCCAGGCCAGCAGCAGGGCCAGCAGGGTGAGCAGCAGACGAG
Source organism: Pseudomonas sp. PS02302 (assembly GCF_029959585.1). NCBI lineage: Bacteria > Pseudomonadati > Pseudomonadota > Gammaproteobacteria > Pseudomonadales > Pseudomonadaceae > Pseudomonas > Pseudomonas sp. PS02302. The sequence continues at coordinate 25,229 of NZ_JASCON010000024.1, read as the reverse complement.
GCCGCGCGGCCGGGTCCTGGCGGGGCGACGTCAGCATCGCGGCAGGTCGAGCGGTGTCTCGGCCGGGGCCGGTGCGGCGGGCGCCAGTGTGGCGCTCAGCCCCTCGTTGGCATAGAGCTCGGCGAGATCGGCCGCGGTGACGGCGCTCGCGGGTTTGTCCCACAGCAGCCGACCGGCCCGCAGGCCGAGGATGCGTGGAAAGCGCTGCAGCGCCAGCTCCACATTGTGCAGGCTGGTGACCAGGGTGCTGCCCTGGCGCGCCGCGGCGTCGCTCAGCACCTCCAGGGTATGGCCGGCCAGCACCGGGTCCATGGCCGACACGGGTTCGTCGGCGAGCAGAAGCTGCGGCTGCTGATAGAGCGCCCGGGCGATGCCGATGCGCTGCAGCTGGCCACCGGAGAGCTGATCGCAGGAGGAATAGAGGCGATCGGCGAGATCCAGCGGCGCCAGGGAGGCGGCGGCGCCGTCACGATCCAGGGGATGCACCAGGCTGACCAGGCTGCGCGCCAGCGACCACTGGCCGAGGCGTCCGGCCAGTACCGCGGTGATCACGCGCTGGCGCGCCGGCAAGGGCGGCGCCTGATGGATGAGGCCGATGCGGGCGCGCAACTGGCGCCGCGCCCGGTTGCCCAGGCTCCAGGGCTCCTGGCCGAGCAGCTCCAGCTGACCCGCGACCGGTCGCAGCCCGGTGGCCAGCAGGCGCAACAGGCTGGTCTTGCCCGCCCCGGACGGGCCGATCAGCGCGACCTGCTCACCCTGTTGCAGGCTGAGGTCGAGATCGGCCAGGGCGGGCGAGCCGTCGGCGTGTACCAGCGTCACGTCCCTGAGGGCGAGACTCACTTGAGCAGGCCGGCTGCCAGGGCGGAAGCCTCGATGCTCTTGTAGTTGTCCGGCGAGGTCGGCACGAAGCGGCTTGCCGCCTGCAGGTCGAGGATCGCCTTGTCGGCCGGCTTGGCCGGATCCAGGTCGAGGAAGGCCTGCTTGATCTTGGCCGCCAGTTGCGGATCCAGACTGCCGCGCACCGTCCAGTTGTAGTCGTAGTAGGGCGGGGTGGTGGAGATGACCCGGACCTTGCTGGTATCGACCTTGCCGGCGTCGACCAGCTTCTTCCACACCGAGGCGTTGAGCACGCCGGCATCGGCCTTGCCCGCGGCGACCCAGGCGACGGTGGCGTCATGGGCGCCGGAATAGGCCACCCGCGAGAAGAACTGCTCGGGGACGATGCCTTCCTGCTGCATGAAGTAGCGTGGCATCAGGCTGCCCGAGGTGGAAGAGACCGAACCGAAGGCGAAGGTCTTGCCCTTGAGGTCCTGCAGGGTCTTCACCGCCGGGTCGGCAGTGATGAACTTGCTGGTGAACTTCTGATCTTCTTCGCGCTGCACCAGGGGGGTCATCGGCGCCTTGCGCTGCGCCTGGACGAAGGTGAAGCCGCCGAACCAGGCCAGGTCCAGGCGATCCGAGGCCATGGCTTCCACCACGCCGGCATAGTCGGACACCGGGACGAACTTCACCGGCATGCCCAGGCGCTGCTCCAGGTATTCACCCAGCGGCTTGAACTTGCGGATCAGCTCGGTGGGCGCCTCGTCGGGAATGGCCGAGACGCGCAATTCGGCGGCGGCGTGGGAGAGCAGGGACGTCAGGGACAGGGCCAGGCCTGCTGCCAGGGCCAGCGAACGCTTGAGCATGGGTTTCTCCGGTTCAATAGCGGAAAAAAAGGGGCTGCAGTATAGGGGGTGGCGCTGTTTTGCGCAGCTGTCACGGGGCCTCAGGCCTGGCAGGATGCTGCCGTCGGGTGCCGCAGGGGCTCTAGGCAGTCACTGTGCAGCGGACACGAACAGGCGTCCGAGTCCGCTGCGGTGGTATCAGGACGGGCCGGCGAGCGCTCAGGTCTCGTCGAAGAAGCGCTCGTTCCAGTCGACCAGGGGTTGCGGCGCATTGAGCTTCTGGCCGTAGATTACTGCGTAGGCCAGCACGTTCTGCACGTATTGCCGCGTCTCATCGAAGGGAATGGTTTCCACCCAGACGTCGAAGGCCAGGTGGCGAGCGCCCGTCAGCCAGCGCTTCACCCGCCCCGGGCCGGCGTTGTAGGCCGCCGAGGCCAATACCCGGTTGCCGTTGAACTGGGCATGGACCATCGACAGATAGGCGGTCCCCAGTTGGATGTTCTTTTCCGGGGTCAGCGCCTGCTGCGGCGAGGCCAGGGGAATGGCGAACTTGCTGGCGGTATGACTGGCGGTGGCCGGCATCAGCTGCATCAGGCCCATGGCGCCCACGCCGGAGCGCGCATCGGCCATGAAGCCGCTTTCCTGGCGGGTGATGGCGAACACCCAGCTGCTGTGCAGACCGCGGGTCTGGGCCTCGCGCACGAAGCTCTCGCGATAGGCGATGGGGAAACGAATATCCAGGTCGTCCCAGTACTTGGCCAGGCTGATGGTGCGGATTGCCGGGAAATACCATTGCATGTCATAGGCCATGCGCGCCTGGGCCACCAGTTCGTCGCGGTTGAAGTGGCGGCTGACATAGAACCACTCGCGGCGGGCGTTGATCGGTTCGCCGCGGGCGATGAATTCCAGGGCGCGCTGCACGCCAGGGGTATTGCGCACCTTGCGCTTGAGGGCGTCGCTGAGCATCAGCGGCTTGTTGTTGAGCTGATAGGGCGCCTTGCTGCGGTCGGCGGCAAGGAAACCGTAGTAGTCGCGCTCGCGACTGACCTCGGCGTATTCGCGCAGCACCGCCGGACTCTGCGGCTGCATCAGCTCCAGGGTGCGGGCCCGCCAGTATTCCCAGCGATTGGCCTTGGCCAGACTCGGCGGAAAGCGTTCGATCAGGGCGTGGGCATCGCTCCAGCGACCCAGGCGCAGGAGCAGCCGGGCACGCCATTCGCTGACGTCGTCGTCCCGCAGTTCGGGGTCATAGCGCTCCATCAGCGGCAGCGCGCGCGGATCGAAATTCTTCGCCAGGGTCAGGCCGATCTGGCGGGCGATGGCGACCTTTTCATCGCGGGTGAAGGGCATGCGCTGGCTGTAGACGTCGAGCAGGCCCATGGCCTGTTCCGGGTCCTGGCGCGCCAGCTTGCGCAGGCCCAGGCCGACCACGTCGGCGAGGCTCTCGCTGGCCGGGGCGAAGGCCTGGACATTGGCGATCTGCTGCGGCTTCTGGGCCACGTCGATCAGCCGCTGGGCCTGGCCGGAGAGCGTCGGCAACTGGGCGGACAGGGTGCGCACCAGGCCGTATTCACCCTTGTCGGCGGCCAGCTTGGCGCGCTCCCAGACCCGCTCCTCGGTGAGCTGGCCGCGCGCTGCCCAGGCCTGGAACAGGCCGTCGCAGGTGGTCGGCTGGGCCTTGCCCACCAGCCAGTATTTCTCCGCCAGCTTGAAGCCCTCGCTGGCATTGCCCTGGGCGATCAGGTACTGGCCGTGCAGACAGTCCAGTTCGGTGAAGTTGAAGTCCGGCGAATAGTATTTCTCGAAGCGATTCCAGTCGCCGCGATCGGCGAGGCTGCGCAGCCAGCGCAGGCGCAGCCAGTTGGACTGCGGCAGATCGCCATGCTCGGCGAGAAAGCCCTCGATCTCGGCATCGCTGGCACCGGGGACGCGCTTGATCAGCTCGTCGTAGGCCAGGTAGGGCTCCAGCGGATAGGTCCGCAATTCGCCGCGATTGGCCAGGTAGACGCTGGCATCACCGCGGTCCAGCGCCGCCTTGGCCTGGTCGTAGAGTTGCCGCTGCTGCTCCAGGGGAGCGGCTTGCGAGGTGGTGGAGCCGATCAGGGGAGCGAGGAGCAGGGGCAGGATGACGAACAGGCGACCGCGCATGGGAATTCCGTAAAAGCTGGATGCGGAGGGGGCGGCGCGCCAGGCTCAGGGCAGGCGGCCGACCGTCACGGGGCAGTCTAGCTTACGTGCCGGCGGCAGGTGGCGAAAGCGTCGGCCATGGCCTGCCGTCGGGCGGTCCGGGCGTTTCGCCGGCTCGCACCGACCGGCGCCGGGGTAGGCGTCTCTGCTAGACTGGCTGGCCTTTTTCGCGGAGAAACCCATGGCGCTGCTCAAGTTCACCAACGTATCCCTGGCCTTTGGCGTCACCCCCTTGCTGGACGGGGTGTCCTGGCAGATCGAACGGGGCGAGCGGGTATGCATCATCGGCCGCAACGGCACCGGCAAATCCAGCCTGCTGCGCATCGTCAAGGGCGAGCAACAGGCGGACGACGGCGAGGTCTGGCGCGCCCCGGCGATCAAGATCGGCGAACTGCCGCAGGAATTGCCCCGCGCCGACGACCGCTCGGTGTTCGACGTGGTGGCCGCCGGTCTGGCCGGTGTCGGCGAATTGCTCGCCGAGTACCACCACCTGACCCAGGACACCAGCGGCGAACTGGACATGGAGCGCCTCATGCACGTCCAACAGGAGATCGAGGCCCGCGATGGCTGGCGCCTGCAGCAACTGGTGGACAGCACCCTGAGCCGGCTGCAGCTGCCGGCGGAAAAGACCCTCGCCGAACTCTCCGGCGGCTGGCGGCGGCGCGTACTGCTGGCCCAGGCGCTGGTGGCCGAGCCGGATCTGCTGCTGCTGGACGAACCCACCAACCACCTGGACATCGGCGCGATCGCCTGGCTGGAAGACGCCCTGCGCGGCTATCCCGGCGCCGTGCTGTTCATCACCCACGACCGCGCCTTCCTGCAGGCCCTGGCCACTCGCATCCTCGAACTGGATCGCGGCAACCTGATCGACTGGCAGGGCGACTACGCCAGCTTCCTCGCACACAAGGAGCAGCAGCTGGCGGCGGAAGAGACCGCCAACGCCCTGTTCGACAAGCGCCTGGCCCAGGAAGAAGTCTGGATCCGCCAGGGCATCAAGGCCCGCCGTACCCGCAACGAAGGCCGGGTCCGCGCGCTCAAGGCCATGCGTAACGAGCGCAGCGAGCGCCGTGAGCGCCAGGGCAAGGCCAACCTCCTGCTGGAGACGGCCGACAAGTCCGGCAAGCAGGTCATCCTCGCCGAGCACATGAGCTATGCCCATCCCGGTGGCGAACCCCTGATCCGCGACCTGACCCTGCTGATCCAGCGCGGCGATCGCATCGGCCTGCTCGGCCCCAACGGCTCCGGCAAGACCACCCTGCTCAAGCTGCTGCTGGGCGACCTGCAGCCGACCACCGGCAAGATCCAGTACGGCACCAAGCTGGAAATCGCCTACTTCGACCAGCTGCGCCTGCAACTGGAGCCGGAAAAGACGGTGATCGACAACCTCGCCGAAGGTCGTGAATTCATCACCATCAACGGCCAGGATCGCCATGTGCTGAGCTACCTGGGCGACTTCCTGTTCAGCCCCCAGCGGGCCCGTACCCCGGTCAAGGCGCTGTCCGGTGGCGAGCGCGCGCGCCTGCTGCTGGCCAAGCTGTTCAGCAAGCCGGCCAACCTGCTGGTGCTGGACGAACCCACCAACGACCTCGACGTCGAGACCCTGGAGCTGCTGGAAGAGGTGCTGCTGAGTTTCGAGGGCACCGTGCTGATGGTCAGCCACGACCGGGCCTTCCTCGACAACGTGGTGACCAGCACCCTGGTGTTCGAAGGAGAAGGGCGGGTACGGGAATACGTCGGCGGCTACCAGGACTGGTTGCGCCAGGGCGGCTCGCCGCGCCTGCTCGGCGTGCAGACCCGCGAGGACGGCAAGGCTGCGCCAGTGGCTGCCAAGACCGAGCCCGCACCCGCGGCGGCCCCGGTCGCTGCTGCAGCCGCACCGGCCAAGCGCAAGCTCAGCTACAAGGAGCAGCGCGAGCTGGACGCCCTGCCAGGCACCATCGAAACCGCGGAAATCGAGCTGGAAGCCCTGCAGACCGCCATCGCCGATCCCGGCTTCTACCAGCTGCCGGGCGAAGTCACCCAGGCCAAGCTCGCCCGCATGGACGCGCTGCAGGCCGAGCTGGATCGGCTGATCGAGCGCTGGGCCGAACTGGAGTAATCCAGCCCGGCCGCTGGATCAGGCCTTGTCTTTCTTCAAAGCCACGGCCAGGGTATCGCAGGGCGCGCCGTGCAACAGGTCGTTGGACGTCGAGCCCAGCAGCAGCGCCAGACCGTGACGACCATGGCTGCCGACCACGATCAGGTCGCAGCCCTGCTCCTTGGCCATGCGGTGGATCTCCTGGCGCGGCTGCCCATAGGCCAGCACGCAATTGCCGGCCAGTTCGGCGTACTGGGTAGTGAAGCCATCCAGTCGCTCGCGCGCCTGCTCGATCTGCTGCTGCTGCAGCGACGACAGATCCATGGGCACATCGCCGCCAAAGGCCATGGCCATGGGTTCGACCACGTGCACCAGCGACACCTTGCTGCCACAGCACTGACCCATGGCCACGGCGCGACGGATCACCGGTTGGCAATCTTCGGTCAGGTCGACGGCAACCAATATGTGTTGGTAGGCCATACACATCTCTCCTTCATGATGGGGCGCCAGACCGTACCGTGGCTGGCGCTCGATTCGCAGGCTTCAGGTGCTGGCCGGACAGAACCGGCTGTCGCTCGGCAACTGTTCAGGCAGACGCTTGCCCACTTGTAGTTTCGACTCCAGGAGTCGGGGATAGCTCCACGGCTATCTTGCACAGAAGCGCGCCAAGCTCAAGCTCTCACCACTCGAACCCCCGACCACGCTTTCCCCGTGCGTCCCAATTGACAAGCGCCCGCTTTTGCCAGAAGGTTGTGCGAACCGTTCAAACGGTTGTATGAATTTTCGCCCCGGCCCGGCCGGTGCCCTCCACAGAACAATATCGGGGCTGGCGATTTTCGGCTTCCATCCGAAGCTGCCGCCCGCCTTGCGACCAGGACTCAAGGGAGACCCGCTGATGATTTTCGAAGGCAAAGCCCTTTCGGTGCGCGACGTGGAGGACGGCATCGCCGAACTTCGCTTCGACCTCCAAGGCGAATCGGTCAACAAGTTCAGCGCCATCACCCTGCGTGAATTCCGCCAGGCCGTGGATGCCCTGAAAGCCCACGCCGGTCTGCGTGGCGTCATCGTCACCAGCGGCAAGGACGTCTTCATCGTCGGCGCCGACATCACCGAATTCGTCGAGATGTTCGGCCGGCCGACCGAAGAGTTGCAGGCCGGCATCGCCGAGATCAACCGCATCTTCAACGACTTCGAAGACCTGCCGGTGCCCACCGTGGCCGCCGTGGGCGGCATCGCCCTGGGTGGTGGTTGCGAGATGACCCTGGCCGCCGACTACCGGGTGCTGAGCACCGCGGCGCGCATCGGCCTGCCGGAAGTCAAGCTGGGCATCTATCCGGGCTGGGGCGGCACCGTCCGCCTGCCACGCCTGATCGGCAGCGACAACGCCATCGAGTGGATCGCCTCCGGCAAGGAAAACGACGCCGCCACCGCCCTCAAGGTCGGCGTGGCCGATGCCGTGGTCGCCCCCGAGCACCTGTTCGACGCCGCCCTGGACCTGGTTCGCCGCGCCGCCGCCGGCGAGCTGGACTACCGTGCCAAGCGCAAGCCCAAGCTGGAAAAGCTGCAGCTCAATGCCATCGAGGCCATGATGGCCTTCGAATCGGCCAAGGGCTTCGTCGCCAGCCAGGCCGGTCCGCACTATCCGGCGCCGCTGGAAGCCATCAAGGCCATCCAGAAGTCCGCCAACTACGGCCGCGACAAGGCCCTGGAAGTCGAAGGCGCCGGTTTCGCCAAGATGGCCCAGACCTCGGTCTCCGCCAGCCTGGTCGGCCTGTTCCTCAATGACCAGGCGCTCAAGCGCAAGGCCAAGGTGCTGGAAAAGCAGGCCGCGCCGGTCAAGCTGACCAGCGTGCTGGGCGCCGGCATCATGGGGGGCGGCATCGCCTACCAGTCCGCGCTCAAGGGCACCCCGATCCTAATGAAGGACATTCGCGACGAAGCCCTGGAACTGGGGCTGAGCGAAGCCAGCAAGCTGCTCAACAAGCGCGTCGAGAAGGGCCGCCTGGAGCCGGCGAAGATGGCCGAGGCGCTCAATCGCATCCGGCCGACCCTGTCCTATGGCGATTTCAAGAGCGTCGACCTGGTGGTCGAGGCGGTGGTCGAGAATCCCAAGGTCAAGCAGGGCGTGCTGGCGGAAGTGGAAGGCCAGGTGCGCGAAGACGCCATCCTCACCTCCAACACCTCCACCATCTCCATCAGCCTGCTGGCCCAGGCGCTCAAGCGTCCGGAAAACTTCTGCGGCATGCACTTCTTCAACCCGGTGCACATGATGCCCCTGGTCGAGGTGATCCGTGGCGAGAAGACCAGCGAAAGGGCCATCGCCACCACCGTGGCCTACGCCCGCCAGATGGGCAAGAATCCCATCGTGGTCAACGATTGCCCCGGCTTCCTGGTCAACCGCATCCTCTTTCCGTACTTCGGCGGCTTCGCCGCGCTGCTGGCCCAGGGCGCCGACTTCCAGCGCGTCGATCGGCTGATGGAAAAATTCGGCTGGCCCATGGGCCCGGCCTACCTGATGGACGTGGTCGGCATGGACACCGCCCACCACGCCCGCGACGTCATGGCCGAGGGCTTCCCCGAGCGCATGAAGGAAAGCCGCAAGACCGCGGTGGACGCCCTTTACGAAGCCCAGCGCTTCGGCCAGAAGAACGGCAAGGGCTTCTATGTCTACGAGACCGACAAGAAGGGCAAGCCGAAGAAGGTCGCCGACCCGGCCGTGGCCGAGGTACTGGCACCGGTCACCTACGAACAGCGTGAATTCACCGACGAGCAGATCGTCGAGCGGATGATGGTGCCGCTGTGCCTGGAAGCCGTGCGCTGCCTGGAAGACGGTATCGTCGACAGCGCCGCCGAGGCCGACATGGGCCTGATCTACGGCATCGGCTTCCCCCCCTTCCGGGGCGGTGCGCTGCGCTACATCGACAGCCTGGGCGTGGCCGAATTCGTCGCCATGGCCGACCAGTACGCCGACCTCGGGCCGCTGTATCACCCGACCCCCAAACTCCGCGAAATGGCCGCCGCTGGCCAACGCTTCTTCGGTTGAGCCTGGAGTAAAGAAATGAGTCTGAATCCGAGAGACGTCGTCATCGTCGACTTCGCCCGCACGCCCATGGGCCGTTCCAAGGGCGGCATGCACCGTAACACTCGCGCCGAGACCCTGTCGGCGCGGCTGATCGACGCGGTCCTCGACCGCAATCCCCAGGTCAATCCGGCCGAGGTGGAAGACGTGATCTGGGGCTGCGTCAACCAGACCCTGGAGCAGGGCTGGAACATCGCCCGCATGGCGTCGCTGCTGACCCGCATTCCCCACACCAGCGGTGCCCAGACGGTGAGCCGCCTGTGCGGTTCCTCCATGAGCGCCCTGCACACCGCTGCCCAGGCGATCCAGACCGGCAACGGCGACGTCTTCGTCGTCGGCGGCGTGGAGCACATGGGCCACGTCGGCATGATGCACGGCGTCGACCCGAATCCCCAGCTGTCGCTGCACGCCGCCAAGGCCTCCGGCATGATGGGCCTGACCGCCGAAATGCTCGGCAAGATGCACGGCATCACCCGCGAGGCCCAGGACCAGTTCGGCTACCGCTCGCACCAGCTGGCCTGGAAGGCCACCCAGGAAGGCAAGTTCAAGGACGAGATCATTCCCCTGGAAGGTCACGACGAGAATGGCTTCCTCAAGGTCTTCAGCCAGGACGAGACCATCCGTCCGGAAACCACCCTCGAAGGCCTGGCGGCGCTGAAGCCGGCGTTCAACCCCAAGGGTGGTACCGTGACCGCCGGCACCTCCTCGCAGATCACCGACGGTGCCTCCTGCATGCTGGTCATGTCGGCCCAGCGCGCCCAGGACCTGGGCCTGCAGCCGTTGGCCAGGATCCGCTCCATGGCCGTCGCCGGGGTGGATCCGGCGATCATGGGCTACGGTCCGGTCCCGGCTTCGCAGAAGGCGCTCAAACGCGCGGGCCTGACCATCGCCGACATCGATTTCATCGAGCTCAACGAAGCCTTCGCCGCCCAGGCCCTGCCGGTGCTCAAGGACCTCAAGGTGCTCGACAAGATGGAGGAAAAGGTCAATTTGCACGGGGGCGCCATCGCCCTGGGTCACCCCTTCGGTTGCTCTGGCGCCAGAATTTCAGGCACGCTGTTAAATGTCATGAAACAGAATGACGGCACCTTCGGCCTGGCCACCATGTGTGTGGGGCTCGGCCAGGGCATCACCACGGTGTTCGAACGCCTGCGCTGATCCGCCGCAGCGTGCGTCATCCGACCGGGGCGCCCCCAGGGCTGCCCCGGTTTTCTTTTTTCGAGGTGGAACATGGCATTGCAGACGGGACTCTACCGGCACTACAAGGGTCAGCAGTATCGGGTGCTGGGTCTGGCCCGGCATTCCGAGACCGAAGAAGAGCTGGTCATCTATCAGGCGTTGTATGGTGAATATGGTCTCTGGGCACGTCCCTTGAGCATGTTTCGCGAGAGCGTCCAGGTGGATGGCGAGCAGGTGCCGCGCTTCGCGCTGATCAGTGTCGAAGCCGCTCCCTTGGGTCTGGATGCCACGCCGCAGCCTTGACCTTGCCGACATCGCCACTATATATAGCGTTGCCGCGTTGGCCGACCGCCCCCGGCGCACCAGACTGAAATCGGTCTGGTCCTCCATCCGCCGTTCCGGCGCTCGCCTTTCGCTCGCTCACCGCCTTCAAGCAGGAATCTGACTCTCCCATGGGTAAATCGCTGGTCATCGTGGAATCCCCGGCCAAGGCCAAGACCATCAACAAGTACCTGGGCAACCAGTACGTGGTGAAGTCGAGCATCGGCCACATCCGCGACCTTCCCACCAGCGGCGCCGGCACCGCCAAGGAGCCCGCCGCCAAGACGCGCAAGACCGCCGCCGAGGCGCCCGCGCTGTCACCCAAGGAAAAGGCCCGGCGTCAGCTGTTCGCCCGCATGGGTGTCGATCCGGAGCACGGCTGGAAGGCGCACTACGAGATCCTGCCCGGCAAGGAAAAGGTGATCGAAGAGCTGCGCCGCCTGGCCAAGGACGCTGACACCGTCTATCTCGCAACCGACTTGGACCGCGAAGGGGAGGCCATCGCCTGGCACCTGCGGGAAGCCATCGGCGGCGACGACTCGCGCTACAAGCGCGTGGTCTTCAACGAGATCACCAAGAAGGCCATCCAGGAGGCCTTCTCCCAGCCCGGCGAGCTGGACATCAATCGTGTCAACGCCCAGCAGGCGCGCCGCTTCCTCGACCGCGTGGTCGGCTACATGGTCTCGCCGTTGTTGTGGTCGAAGATCGCCCGCGGCCTGTCCGCCGGTCGGGTGCAGTCCGTCGCGGTCAAGCTGGTGGTGGAGCGTGAGCGCGAGATCCGCGCCTTCGTCCCCGAGGAATACTGGGAAATCCACGCCGACCTGGCCACGCCGAAAAAGGCCCAGGTGCGCTTCGAAGTGGTGCGCGAGAAGGGTGAAGCCTTCAAGCCGCTGAACGAAGCCCAGGCCAAGGCCGCCCTGACCAAGCTGGAGAAGGCTGCCTATCGCATCGCCAAGCGCGAAGACAAACCGACCAGCAGCCGGCCCTCGGCACCCTTCATCACCTCGACCCTGCAGCAGGCCGCGAGCAATCGCCTGGGCTTCGGCGTGAAGAAGACCATGATGATGGCCCAGCGTCTCTATGAGGCCGGCTACATCACCTACATGCGTACCGACTCGACCAACCTGTCGGGCGATGCCATCGCCATGGCCCGCGGTTACATCGAGAGCGAATTCGGCAAGCAGTACCTGCCGGAAAAAGCCAATGTCTACGGCAGTCGCGAAGGCGCCCAGGAAGCGCACGAGGCCATCCGCCCGTCCGACATCACCGTCAAGCCCAACAGCCTGTCGGGCATGGAGCGCGACGCCGAGCGCCTGTACGAACTGATCTGGCGTCAATTCCTGGCCTGCCAGATGCCGCCGGCCGAATACCTGTCCACTACGGTGACCGCCGCGGCGGGTGACTTCGAGCTGCGTGCCCGCGGCCGCATCCTCAAGTTCGACGGCTATACCCGGGTCCTGCCGCAGCAGAGCAAGCCGGGCGACGATGATGTCCTGCCCGAGATGAAGCAAGGCGAGGACCTCGGCCTGGTCAAGCTCGATCCGAGCCAGCACTTCACCAAGCCGCCGGCTCGCTTCTCCGAAGCCAGCCTGGTCAAGGAGCTGGAGAAGCGCGGCATCGGCCGGCCGTCGACCTATGCCGCCATCATTTCCACCATCCAGGATCGCGGCTACGTGACGGTGCACAATCGCCGGTTCTATGCCGAGAAGATGGGCGACATCGTTACCGACCGGTTGAACGAAAGCTTCGCCAATCTGATGGACTTCAGCTTCACCGCCAACATGGAAGGCAATCTGGACAACGTCGCCCAGGGCGAACGGGACTGGAAGAATCTGCTCGACGAATTCTATGGGGATTTCAAGCAGAAGCTGGAATACGCCGAAGCGGGCGAGAAGGGCATGCGAGCCAATCAGCCGACCCTGACGGACATTCCCTGCCAGCTCTGCGGTCGGCCGATGATGATCCGCACCGCTTCCACTGGCGTCTTCCTGGGCTGCTCCGGTTACGCCCTGCCGCCCAAGGAACGCTGCAAGGCCACCATCAACCTGGTGCCGGGCGACGAGATCGCCGAAGACGACGAGGGTGAATCCGAGTCCCTGGTCCTGCGCGGCAAGCACCGGTGCCCGATCTGCAGTACCGCGATGGATGCCTATCTGATCGACGAGCACCGCAAGCTGCACGTCTGCGGCAACAACCCGGACTGCCCGGGATACGAGATCGAGGAGGGCAGCTATCGCATCAAGGGCTACGAAGGCCCGTCGCTGGAATGCGACAAGTGCGGCAGCGAGATGCAGCTCAAGACCGGCCGCTTCGGCAAGTTCTTCGGCTGTACCAACCCGGCCTGCAAGAACACCCGCAAGCTGCTCAAGAACGGTGAGCCGGCGCCGCCGAAGATGGACGCCGTGCCCATGCCGGAGCTGCGTTGCGAAAAGGTCGACGACACCTATGTGCTGCGTGATGGCGCTTCGGGTCTGTTCCTGGCGGCCAGCGGCTTCCCGAAGAATCGCGAAACCCGTGCGCCGTTGGTCAGCGAACTGCTGCCCCATCGCGACGAGATCGATCCCAAGTACCATTATCTGCTCAATGCCCCGGTGAAGGATTCCGAAGGTCGCCCGGCGGTGATCCGCTTCAGCCGCAAGACCAAGGAGCAGTACGTGCAGACCGAGGTCGAGGGCAAGCCCACCGGCTGGAAGGCCTTCTACGACGGCAAGAAGTGGCAGGTGGAAGAGAAGCGCTAGGGCCTCTGGTTCCGGCGCGAGACAGGCGGTCGGCGTGAGTCGACCCGAGGAGAAGGGCATGGCCAACGAGCGTTACACCCGCACCAACCAGAAGCTCTATTTCGCTGGTCTGGCCCTGGAAAGCTGGCGCTCGGCTCAGGCGGTGCCTTCGGCGCAAAGCCAGGGGCGCATCATGGCCGAGCGCGAGGCCTGTCTGTTCCATCTGCATGGCGCCCTGCTGGGCCTCTGTCAGGAGGTGGCGGGCTTCTATCGCCACCCGACCATGGAGGCCACGTCGCTCGCCGTCCTGCTCTCACCCGAAGCCCTGAACGAGGCGCCTAGTCCGGAAATGGGTGAGCTGGTGGAGCTGGCTGGCAATTCGGAGACCTGGCTGGCACGGCTGATCGCCGAATACCAGCGGCTGCTGCAGCCGCCCCAGGCGATACGACGGCCCAAGCAGGACCCGACGCTGGCCTTGATCGAGGCAGTCAGCCTGGAGCCGGCGGAGCCGGAACTGGGTCTTGAAGAAGTGGACGCCTGGCGCGAAAGCCTCAAGCAGACGGCGCTCAGATTCCGCGGTGCCATGACCGAATGGTAGACCTGTTCCACTAGCAACTCATCCGAGGCCGTCAGGATGCTGGCCTTGCAGACCGTCGAAAAAGGCTCAGGCAAGTCAGCCTCTCAGACCCCACGCTGTTACACTATCCGCTTAGCTGTGGAGATACTGAATGACTACTGCCTACCTGGAAATCGTTGAACTCTCCGATGGTCGCATCGTGTTGCGCCGTGCGGACGACGAGGAAGCCCTCGTTACCCTTGAGTTTTCCAGCGATGCCAAGGATTTCCTGCATGGACAGCAGATAGAGGTGGCCAAGGCCATGTTCAATCTGGGCGTGCAGATGGCGGGTCGCCTGGCCGAAGGCGACAGCCTCCAGCGTGATGATCAACCGCGCGTCCTGCACTGATACTTCTCTCGATCCGGCATTCCACGCTGGAATGCCGCCACTACAGGCCCTGTTGGCGCCTGCTTCCTACGCGAACCTGACGTTCAGACTCTGGCTGTTGCCCTGAGCCGCGGCGCGTGCCAGTTGCTGCTTGCCCGCATCGCTCAGGTCGTGCAGCCAGCTGATCACCGTATGACTCTGCCCCTTGCGCAACACCTCGCAGGCCAGTTGCAGGGTCTTGGCAGCGCTCGGCGTCTGCAGCAACAGCACGCGTTCCGGATTCAGATGGGTACTGCGCAGCCAGGCGTTGCTGAGCAGCGACGGCGGCGTGACCAGGGTCAGCCAGCGGGCATCGTCCTTGTCGCTCAGTTGGCGCAGGATGGGGGCGAGCAGTTGCAGGCACTGCTCCTGGCTACCGTGCAGGGACATCTCGCTGAAGGTATCCGGCAGCGGCGCGGCTGGCAGCTCCCGTGCCGGCTTGCCCGGCTTGGGCAGAAAGGCGGTCAGCTCCTGCAGCAGGAGCTCGGGTGCCAGATCCAGCTCTTGAACGGACGAGCGCGGTGCATCGAACATCAGGGGAAATTGCATGGCGACCTCCTGGAGGCGACTCGATCAAATCCACTTGAGGTCATGTACCACGGATACATGACGTCACTGTGCTCAGCCTGGTCTTGAACGCTTTCCGGAGCGCGAACAGATATCCCCGATCAAGACTTCGGCGTAAGGCAAAAGGCGTGATAACGGCTGGCCCGAGGGCCAGCCCTAGACGTTAGCGGCGGATAACGCCAACGCTTAACCCTTCGATGGCGAATTCCTGGGTGGAAAGATCGACTTCGATAGGGGCGAACTCGGGATTCTCTGCCAGCAGGGTGACCTGATTACCCGAGCGCTTGAATCTCTTCACGGTGACCTCGTCGCCCACCCGGGCCACGACGATCTGGCCATTGTGCACCTCACGGGTCACATGGACGGCCAGGAGGTCGCCATCGAGGATGCCGACGTCTCTCATGCTCATGCCCTTGACCCTGAGCAGGTAGTCGGCACGGGGCTGGAAGAAGGCCGGGTTGATGGCGCAGTTCTCTTCGACGTTCTGTTCGGCCAGGATGGGCGCGCCTGCGGCGACCCGACCGATGACCGGCAGGCTCTCGTCGGCTTTGCGCGTGGCATCCAGACCCGGGATGCGGATGCCCCGGGAGGCGCCCGGCGTCATCTCGATGGCGCCCTTGCGCGCCAGGGCCTTGAGATGCTCCTCGGCCGCGTTCGGCGATTTGAAACCAAGCTCCTGCGCGATCTCCGCGCGGGTAGGCGGAAAGCCATTGGCTTCGAGGCAACGCTTGATGAAGGCCAGGATCTCGGCTTGTCGCGGTGTCAGTTTCAGCATGATGCACGTCGCGTCGTCTAATGATGCTGTGATTATATACAGTAACTCCGGGTGGTAGGCAAGACCGCCGGCCAAGCCGTCGGACGACAGGCCGGATTCACCGCAATCTGGCTCCCGGCGTGGATCGCCGGGCCTTTCACGCCCTTCTGCAGACCCCCTCGAGTCCAGCTCACGATTGACTTGGATAGCGTTTGAAACATATGTTTCAAACGGAATTCATCTATCGAGGAAGGTCATGGCGCAGTCGGATACCGTGGAGCGCATTCTGGATGCGGCCGAGCAGCTGTTCGCCGAGCGCGGCTTTGCCGAAACCTCGTTGCGACTCATTACCACCCGAGCCGGGGTCAACCTGGCTGCGGTCAACTATCACTTCGGTTCGAAGAAGGCGCTGATCCAGGCGGTGTTCTCGCGCTTTCTCGATCCCTTCTGCTTCAACCTGGAGCGGGACCTCGATCAGCGGCAGCCGAAGCATGGCGAGGACGTGAGCCTGGAGGCGCTGTTGAATCTGCTGGTGGATCACTCCCTGGCCATCAAGCCACGGCATGGCAATGACCTCTCGGTGTTCATGCGGCTGTTGGGCCTGGCCTTCAGCCAGAGCCAGGGCCACCTACGCAAGTATCTGGAACAGACCTACGGCCGCGCCTTCCGCCGCTTCCTGCTGCTGGTGAATCGTGCCGTGCCCGAGATCCCGCCGCTGGAGCTGTTCTGGCGCGCCCACTTCATGCTGGGCGCGGCGGTGTTCAGCATGTCCGGCATCAAGGCGCTGCGGGCGATCGGCGAAAACGACTTCGGCGTCGATACCCATACCGATCAGGTATTGCGACTGATGGTGCCCTTCCTCGCCAGCGGGATGCGCGCGCCCACGGCGATGCACGCGCCGGAGCTGGCTCAGGCGCAGTATCGGCCACGGCGGCCGGTGGTCGCGGAGACGGCCGAGAGCTACTAGGCTGCGAGGCCGGCGGTGCCTGGGGTAAGCTTGCGTCCCTTTCACGGCGCCGTGCGCCGGAGCATTCGGACGAGGTACCCATGCAAGGCTCTCTGATGGTCGATATCGCTGGCACCTGGCTCACCGCCGAGGATCGCCAGCTGCTGCGCCAGCCGGAGGTGGGCGGACTGATCCTGTTCGCCCGCAACATCGAAACCCCGGGGCAGGTAAGGGAGCTGTGCCGTGCCATTCGCGCGGTGCGCCCGGAGCTGTTGCTGGCCGTGGACCAGGAAGGCGGTCGCGTGCAACGTCTGCGCCGCGACGTGGTGCGGCTGCCGGCCATGGGTCAGCTGGGCGGGCGCGCGGACAGCGCGGAACTGGCCCGCCTCTGCGGCTGGCTGATGGCGACCGAGATCCTGGCAGTGGGGCTGGACTTCAGTTTCGCCCCGGTGCTGGACATCGACCATGGGCGCAGCCAGGTCATCGGTGCCCGTTCCTTCGGTAGTGCCGACCAGGTGATCGAGCTGGGCAGCGCCTTTATCGCCGGCATGGGCGACGCCGGTATGGCCGCCACCGGCAAGCACTTTCCCGGCCATGGCTGGGCCGAAGCCGACTCCCACTATGCCATTCCCACCGACGAGCGCGATCTGGACACCCTGCTGCGCACCGACCTGCGCCCGTTCCAGGCTCTCTTGCCGAGCCTGGGCGCGGTGATGCCCGCTCATGTCATCTATCCCGCGGTGGATCCCCAGCCGGCCGGCTTTTCCCGCCGCTGGCTGCAGGACATCCTGCGCGTCGAGCTGGATTACCAGGGCGTGATCTTCAGCGACGACCTGTCGATGGCGGGTGCCCACGTCGCGGGCGATGCCGGCCAGCGCGTCGAGGCGGCGCTCTCCGCCGGCTGCGACATGGGGCTGGTGTGCAATGACCGCGCAGCGGCCGAGCTGGCCCTGATCCGGGTGCAGCAGCTGGGCGTCTCGCCCGCGCCACGCTTGGCCAGCATGAGAGCCCGCCGTCTCGTCGATCTGGATTACCGCCAGCAACCGCAGTGGAGTCTTGCCCTGCGGCAATTGCGCCAGGCTGAACTTATTTAAAGGACGTATCCATGACTACCTACGCCATCATCGGCGGTACCGGCCTCACCGCGCTCGCCGGTCTGGAGTTGGACCAGGCCCAGACCTTCGCGACCCCCTGGGGGGCGCCCTCGGCGCCCGTGCAGCGCGGCCACTATGCCGGCCGCCCGGTGCTGTTCCTGGCCCGCCACGGCCATCCGCACCGTATTCCGCCGCACCAGGTCAACTACCGCGCCAATCTCTGGGCACTCAAGGAAGCCGGCGCCGAGGCCATCATCGCGGTGAATGCCGTGGGTGGCATCCACGCCGCCATGGGCAGTGGCCATCTGTGCGTGCCCCATCAGCTGGTGGACTACACCTGGGGGCGTGGCCATACCTTCTTCGAAGGCGCCGACCTTGCGCATGTCACCCACATCGACTTCAGCTTTCCCTATGACGAGTCCCTGCGTCAGCGGCTGCTGAATGCCCTGCGCAAGCTGCAGCTGCGGCACAGCGACCGTGGGGTCTATGCCGCCACCCAGGGGCCGCGGTTGGAGACCGCAGGGGAGATCGTCCGGCTGGAGCGTGATGGCTGCGATATCGTCGGCATGACCGGGATGCCGGAAGCGGCCCTGGCGCGCGAACTCGCTCTGCCCTACGCCTGCCTGGCGCTGGTGGTGAATCCGGCGGCCGGCAAGGTGCAGCGGGAAATCACCATGGCCGAGATCGAAGCGGTCCTGGCCAGCGGCATCGACGAGGTGCGGCAGGTGCTGGCCGAGGTGCTGACGGGCTGATAGCGACCGAGCCGCTCCCGGGGATACCCGGCGAGCGGCTCTTCGATCAGCTGGCGGCGGGCGTCAGGCGATCGAACAGGGCTTCCAGGACGGTGAAGCGCTCTTCCGCCCGCTCCATCGGTACCTGGAACTTGAACAGGGTCGCGCCTTCCAGCCGGTATTTCTTCGGCTGCGCCTGGATCATCTTCACCAGCACCAGCGGATCCACCTGGGTATCGGCGGCGAATTCCAGCCGCCCGCCCTGGGGGCCCGCATCCACCTTGACGATGCCCAGGCCTTCCGCGCGCAGCTTGAGCAGCGTCAGGCGTACCAGATTCTTGGTCGGTTCCGGCAAGAGACCGAAGCGGTCGATCATCTCCACCTGCAGCTCCTTCAGCGCGTCTTCGTCCGGCGCCGAGGCGATGCGCTTGTAGAGGATCAATCGGGCATGGACATCGGGCAGGTAGTCTTCCGGAATCAGCGCGGGAACGCGCATGTTGATGTCCGGACCGCCCCCCAGGGGCTTCTCGAGGTTCGGCTGCTCGCCCTTGCGGATGGCCTTGACCGCCCGCTCCAGCATTTCCATGTAGAGGGTGAAACCCACCGCCTGGATCTGCCCGCTCTGGCCTTCGCCGAGCAGCTCGCCGGCGCCACGGATTTCCAGGTCGTGAGTCGCCAGGATGAAGCCGGCCCCCAGGTCCTGGGCGCCGGCGATGGCTTCCAGGCGCTTTTCGGCATCCGGCGTCATGCCCTTGCGGGGCGGCGTGAGCAGATAGGCGTAGGCCTGGTGGTGACTGCGCCCGACCCGGCCGCGCAACTGGTGCAGCTGGGCCAGGCCGAACTTGTCCGCGCGCTCGATGATGATGGTGTTGGCATTGGGCACGTCGATGCCGGTCTCGATGATGGTCGAGGCCACCAGCACGTTGAATCTCTTGTGGTAGAAATCGCTCATCACCTGTTCGAGATCGCGTTCGCGCATCTGCCCGTGACCGATGCCGACGCGGGCCTCGGGCACCAGCTCGGCCAGTTCGCGGGCGCGCTTCTCGATGGTCTTGACCTCGTTGTGCAGGAAGTACACCTGACCGCCGCGCAGGAGTTCGCGCAGCAGGGCTTCCTTGATCACCGCGTTCTGCTCTTCCATGACGAAGGTGCGCACCGAAAGCCGGCGGGCCGGGGGCGTGGCGATGATGGACAGATCACGCATGCCGGCCACGGCCATGTTCAGGGTGCGCGGAATCGGCGTGGCGGTGAGGGTGAGGATGTCCACCTCGCTGCGCAGCGACTTCAGCTGTTCCTTCTGACGCACCCCGAAGCGGTGTTCCTCGTCGATGATGGCCAGGCCCAGGTCCTTGAACTTCACATCGCCCTGCAGCAGCTTGTGGGTGCCGATTATGATGTCGATCTTGCCATCGGCCAGCTCGCGCGCGGCGGCGGCGACTTCCTGAGTCGACTTGAAGCGGCTCATCACCTCGACGCGCACCGGCCAGTCGGCGAAGCGGTCGCGGAAGCTGTTGTAGTGCTGCTGGGCGAGGAGGGTGGTGGGGACCAGCACCGCCACCTGGCGGCCGCCGTGCACGGCGATGAAGGCCGCGCGCATGGCCACCTCGGTCTTGCCGAAGCCCACGTCGCCGCAGACCAGGCGATCCATGGGCGTGCCCGCCAGCATGTCCTTGTGCACCGCCTCGATGGCGGCCTGCTGGTCCGGCGTCTCCTCGAAGGGGAAGCCGGCGGAGAAGGTGGCGTAGTCGACGGCCGGGTCCCTGAAGGCATAGCCCTTGCGCGCGGCACGGCGGGCATAGATGTCGAGCAGTTCGGCGGCCACGTCGCGCACCTGTTCGGCCGCCTTGCGCTTGGCCTTCTGCCAGGTCTCGGAACCCAGCTTGTGCAGTGGCGCCAGGGCATCGTCGGTGCCTGAATAGCGGGCGATCAGGTGCAGGCTGGCCACCGGCACATAGAGCTTGGCGTCGTCGGCGTATTCGAGCAGCAGGAATTCCTGGGGCTGGTCGTCCAGCTCCAGGGTGATCAGGCCCATGTAGCGACCGACGCCATGGTCGATGTGCACCACCGGCGCGCCTTCGCGCAACTCGGTGAGATTCTTGATGACGTTCTCGCCGGCATCGCGACCCTTCTCGCGGCGGCGGCGCTGCATGATGCGCTGGCCGAACAGCGGATTTTCCGGGATCAGGGCGACGCCGGCGTCATCCAGCACCAGGCCTTCGTCCAGCGGCGCCAGGGCGATGGCGATGCGCTCGGCGCTGGCCTGGAAGGCCGCCCAGCCCTCGACCTGACCGGGGCGCAGATTCAGGCGGGCCAGCAACTCCAGCAGCACTTCGCGGCGGCCGGCGCTTTCCGCGGTGAACAGCACCCGGCCGGGGAAGTCGGTGATGAAGTGCTCCAGGGCCGCCAGCGGCTGGCTGGCCTTGGCATCGATGGCCAGGTCCGGCAGGGCGCGGGCGCCGAAGCGCTCACGGCCTACACCCGACTCCAGATCGTCCGCGCCGATGACCACCCGCGGCCAGTTCTTCAGGCGGGCGAAGCAGTCTTCCACCGGCAGGAAGACATCGGCCGGCGGCAGCAGCGGCCGCTCTGGATCGACCCGGCGGTCTTCGTAGCGATTGCGGACATCGGCCCAGAATTGCTCGGCGGCCTGCTCGATGCCGGGCAGGGAAAACACCTGGGTGTTGGCCGGCAGATAGTCGAAGAGCGTCGAGGTCTCGTCGAAGAACAGCGGCAGGTAGTACTCGATGCCCGCGGGCGTGATGCCGCTGGCCAGGTCCTGATAGATGGGGCAACGACGATAGTCCACGTCGAAGCGCTCGCGGAATCGCGCGCGAAAGCCGGTCACGGCTTCTTTATGCAGCGGAAATTCCCGCGCCGGCAGCAGGCGGATGCTGTCGACCTTGTCGATGGATCGCTGCGTTTCCGGATCAAAGGTACGCAGCGTCTCGATCTCGTCGTCGAACAGGTCTATGCGGTAGGGCAGGTTGCTGCCCATGGGGAAGAGATCGATCAGGGCGCCACGCACGGCGAACTCGCCATGTTCGTACACCGTGTCCACATATCTATAGCCGGCTGCTTCCAGCCGTCCGCGGGTGGCTTCCACGTCCAGCCGCTGGCCGACGTCCAGCACCAGGCTGCTGCCGAGCAGGAAACGGGTGGGTGCCAGGCGGTGTAGGGCGGTCGCCAAAGGGACTACCAAAATACCGTGGGAGAGCTCCGGCAACCTATAAAGAGTCGCGACGCGCTGGGAGATGATGTCCTGGTGCGGCGAGAAGACATCGTAGGGCAGCGTCTCCCAATCGGGAAAATTCAGCACTGGCAGCTCGGGCGCGAAGAAGCGCAGTTCCTGCTCCAGGCGATCAGCGGTCTGGCTGTCCTGGGTGATCAGCAGGGTGAAGCGGCGTGTCGCGGCCTTGGCGGCTTCAGCGATGGCGAGGGCTAGCGCGGCGCCGGGCAGATTGCCCCACTGCTGGCGGCCGGCGGTTTCAGGAATTGACGGGGTACGCAAAACTGACACGCGTGCGGAACTCCGGTGGATTTCGGGAGGGTTGGGATTGTAACGACCGGGCTTTCGCGCTGTCAGTGCAGCGACGCGCGTAGATTGCCTGGGAGAGGCAGCGCGGTCATAATGTAGTTCCTTTTTTCAGCTCCTACATAGGGAAGGATTTGTCGTGAGTCAGAAGCCTGAGCAGTGCCTTGAAGAATGGATCGATCGCGAAGCGCTCGCCGAGGCCATGATTCCCCTGATTGGTCAGCTGTACCGTAATAACAATGTTGTGACCTCGATTTACGGTCGCGGTTTGGTCAACCGTTCGGTGATCTCCATTCTCAAGGCCCACCGGTTCGCCCGCCAGATCGACAACGTCGAGCTGTCCGTGCAGGACACCTATCCGCTGGTGAAGGCTCTGAGCGAGCTGGAACTGGGCGCCGCCTCCATCGACCTGGCCCGCCTGAGCCTGAAGTTCAAGGCCGAAGCGGCCGGTCGCGACCTCAAGGACTTCCTGCGCAGCGAGCTGTCCGCCGTGGTCGGCAAGCAGGGCGTCGAGCAGCGCAAGGGCAAGGACGTCGTCCTCTACGGCTTCGGTCGTATCGGCCGGCTGCTGGCGCGCATCCTCGTCGAGCACCAGGGTAGCGGCGACGGCCTGCGTCTGCGCGCCATCGTCGTGCGCAAGGGCGCCGACAACGACCTGGTCAAGCGTGCCAGCCTGCTGCGTCGCGATTCCGTGCACGGTTCCTTCGACGGCACCATCACCGTCGACGAAGCCAACAGCACCCTGTGCGCCAACGGCACCCTGATCAAGGTGATCTACTCCAACGATCCCACCACCGTCGACTACACCGCGTACGGCATCCAGGATGCCATCGTGGTCGACAACACCGGCAGATGGCGCGATGCCGAAGGCCTGGGCCAGCACCTCAAGTGCAAGGGCGTCTCCCGCGTGGTGCTGACCGCACCCGGCAAGGGCAGCCTGAAGAACATCGTGCATGGTATCAACCATGACACCATCACCGCCGAAGACACCATCGTCACCGCGGCCTCCTGCACCACCAACGCCATCGTGCCGATCCTCAAGGCGGTCAACGACAAGTACGGCATCGTCAACGGTCACGTCGAGACCGTGCACTCTTACACCAACGACCAGAACCTGATCGACAACTTCCACAAGGGCGACCGCCGTGGCCGCAGCGCCGCGCTGAACATGGTGATCACCGAGACCGGCGCCGCCAAGGCCGTGGCCAAAGCCCTGCCGGAACTGGCTGGCAAGCTGACCGGCAACGCCATCCGCGTGCCGACGCCCAACGTTTCCATGGCGATCCTCAACCTGAACCTGGAAAACGGCACCAGCAAGGAAGAGATCAACGAGTACCTGCGCGAAATGGCGCTGCACTCGCCGCTGCACAAGCAGATCGATTTCGTGAACTCGCCGGAAGTGGTCTCCAGCGACTTCGTCGGCTCCCGTCATGCGGGCGTGGTCGATGCCGGTGCCACCATCGTCAGCGACAACCGTGTCGTTCTCTATGTCTGGTACGACAACGAGTTCGGTTACAGCTGCCAGGTCGTGCGGGTGCTGGAAGAGATGGCGGGGGTCAATCCGCCGGCCTTCCCGGCCTGAGTCTTGCGCGCTAGGCAAGGCTGACTTGCAAGAAAAAACGGGAGCCCTGGTGGCTCCCGTTTTCGTTTTGACCGGGTTTTGCGCCACAATAGCGGCCCGTGACAAGAGGTCGCAGCCCCCTGGGGGCGATCTCGCGTCGGATCCGGCCTCGCATGAGGCGGTCCGGCTCCAGCCGTCGCCTGCGGACGGCTAACCTTCTGAGGAGAAAGCATGGCGGTCTATAGCTACGACGTGGTGGTACTGGGTTCGGGACCGGCCGGTGAGGGCGCGGCGATGAACGCCGCCAAGAATGGCCGCCGCGTGGCGGTGGTGGACAATCGCCAGGTGGTCGGCGGCAACTGCACCCACCTGGGCACCATTCCCTCCAAGGCCCTGCGCCATTCGGTCAAGCAGATCATCCAGTTCAACACCAACGAGATGTTCCGCTCCATCGGCGAACCGCGCTGGTTCTCCTTTCCCGACGTGCTGCGCAGCGCCGAGCGGGTAATCGCCCGGCAGGTGTCGTCCCGTACCGGCTACTATGCGCGCAACCGGGTCGACCTGTTCTTCGGCACCGCCAGCTTCGCCGACGACAATACCATCGAGATCGTCAACCTGCGCGGTGACCTGGAGCGCCTGGTTGCCAAGCAGGTCGTCATCGCCACCGGCTCGCGTCCCTATCGCCCGGTGGACGTGGACTTCAGCCATCCGCGCATCTACGACAGCGACACCATCCTGTCGCTGACCCATACCCCACGCCGGCTGATCATCTACGGCGCCGGGGTGATCGGCAGCGAATACGCGTCCATCTTCAGCGGCCTCGGCGTGCTGGTGGACCTGATCGACAACCGCGACCAGCTGCTCAGCTTCCTCGACGACGAAATCTCCGACGCCCTGAGTTATCACCTGCAGAACAACAATGTGCTCATTCGCCACAACGAGGAATACGAGCGCATCGAAGGCCAGGAAAACGGCGTCGTCCTGCATCTGAAATCCGGCAAGAAGCTGCGTGCCGATGCCCTGCTGTGGTGTAACGGCCGGACCGGCAACACCGACCAGCTGGGCTTGCAGAACGTGGGCCTCTCGGTCAACAGCCGGGGCCAGGTTACCGTCGACGAGAACTACCGGACCTCGGTCGCCACCATCTATGCGGCGGGCGACGTCATCGGCTGGCCGAGTCTGGCCAGCGCCGCCTACGACCAGGGGCGTTCGGCGTCGGACAACATCCTGCACGACAACAATGGGCGGGTGGTCAACGACATCCCCACCGGCATCTACACCATTCCCGAGATCAGTTCGCTGGGCAAGACCGAGCGCGAGCTGACCCAGGAAAAGGTGCCCTACGAGGTCGGCAAGGCCTTCTTCAAGAGCATGGCGCGGGCGCAGATCTCCGGCGAGCCGGTGGGCATGCTGAAGATCCTCTTCCACCGCGAGACCCTGCAGGTGCTGGGCGTGCACTGCTTCGGCGACCAGGCGTCGGAGATCCTGCACATCGGCCAGGCGATCATGAACCAGGAAGGGGCAGCGAACAGCATCCGCTATTTCGTCAACACCACCTTCAACTACCCGACCATGGCCGAGGCCTACCGGGTGGCGGCCTTCGATGGGTTGAATCGGCTGTTCTGAGTCGGCCTAGGTTGGGCGGACGGAGGCAAATGTCCGCTCGGCTAGCCCCCTCTCCCCTCTGGAGAGGGCTGGGGTGAGGGTACCCCCGTAGCAGCCTCCAGTGGAAAAGGCTGCGCCGTTTTCCACGCTACGGTTCTGCGTCGGCTTATATCGCGGCCATGGCGGTCCGCCGATGCGGCCGCTCCTGCGGTAACGTTCGTGCCTGTAGGAG